>JBARHM010000200.1:0-6844 GCA_049799235.1 Gallionella sp. | reverse complement strand
ATATATGGCTAGCGGGATACTTTGCTTCACCCCGCCCCTGAAAATGTCGTAAGATTCACCCGCAGAAATTTCAGGCATCATGCAGGGCGAAGCAGGCTGTTTATCAACCGTATTCAAACATCAGGGAGATTGGTTATGGCGAAGAAGAATGCTTTTTATGCGCAATCCGGCGGTGTCACGGCAGTCATCAATGCCTCGGCCTGCGGGGTCATCGAGACCGCACGCAAGCACAAGGACAAGATCGGCAAGGTGTATGCGGGCCGCAACGGCATCATCGGCGCGCTGACTGAAGAGTTGATCGACACCACCAAGGAATCCGCCAAAGCCATTTCCTCCCTGCGTTACACGCCTTCCGGCGCATTCGGTTCCTGCCGCTACAAACTCAAGAGCTTGGAAGCCAACAAGCGCGAATACGAGCGCCTGATCGAAGTGTTCAAGGCGCACAACATCGGCTACTTCTTCTATAACGGCGGCGGCGACTCCGCCGACACCTGCTACAAGATCTCGCAGCTTTCCGAAAAAATGGGTTACCCGGTGCAGGCCATCCATGTCCCCAAGACCGTGGACAACGACCTGCCGATCACCGACTGCTGCCCCGGATTCGGCTCGGTGGCGAAATATGTCGCCGTCTCCACGCTGGAAGCCAGCTTCGACGTGTGCTCCATGGCCAAGACCTCGACCAAGGTGTTCGTGGTGGAAGTGATGGGCCGCCATGCCGGCTGGATCGCGGCAGCGGGCGGACTGGTCGAGGACCATGGCATCCCCGTCGTCATCCTGTTCCCCGAGATCGAATTTGATCAGAAGAAATTCCTCGCCAAGGTGGACGAGAAGGTCAAGAAGTACGGCTATTGCAGCGTGGTGGTATCGGAAGGCTGCCATTACCCGGACGGAAAATTCCTCGCCGAACAGGGAACGCGCGACGCCTTCGGCCATGCACAGCTCGGCGGTGCGGCACCGGTCGTCGCCAACATGATCAAGGACGCGCTCGGCTACAAATTCCACTGGGCCGTGGCCGATTACCTGCAACGCGCCGCGCGCCATATCGCCTCGAAGACCGACGTCGATCAGGCCTATGCACTAGGCAAGTCTGCGGTGGAACTGGCAATCAAGGGACAGAACGCGGTGATGCCCACCGTCGACCGCATCTCCGACAAACCCTACAAATGGAAGATCGGCGTCGCGCCGCTCTCCAAGGTCGCGAATGTGGAAAAATTCATGCCCCGCGATTTCATCACAGCCGACGGTTTTGGCATCACGGCAAAATGCCGCACCTATCTCGCACCGCTGATCAAGGGAGAAGACTATCCGCCGTTCAAGGACGGCTTGCCGCAGTATGTGCGCCTGAAGAATGTTGCTGTGCCGAAGAAGCTGGCCGGGTTCAGCATTTAACAGGGGGTTGTAAAACTACTGCGAGGCGATGATGCTGCGTTGGAAACCGGCGAAAAATGCTCATTTACTTATGTGTAAACTCCGCTTTTTCGCCGATTTCTGCCTTGCCTGATCGCCTCTCGTTACGTTTTTCAATACCCTGTGAAAGTTTCACAGAACAATCAAGACTCGACCAGCTTTATCGGGCTGGCCGAAAACAAAAGTGTTGTTATCACTTGTGATAACAATTCGGTTGCGTCAAGAGTGGGTGTTTTGGAGACTGTGTTGAGTGACCGCTTCAGGGCAATGTATTTTGGAGGCGCTGCGATCTGTGCCAAGAACGGTCGATAGGTTTTATTGTTCAAGCAGTCTATAACCGGCCAAAACCACCCCCCTGTTAGAATTTCTAAGTAATTGGTGTCTACCTTACACTGGGTGTTATATGCCTCTCACTGAATATCTTTCATCGTCACTCAAACAACTTGAGGCTTATTATCATCAAATGGGTACTGCGCTACCGTCGCCGAATCGTGAAATGATCGGAAGTGACATGTACTTCAGGCATCCACAGTACTCAGACTCGCTATTGTCCTACCTTAAGGGCGTGAAGTTGGTGAGCACACTCAACGCAGCGTTAGTTCTCTACAAGAACGGGTATGCCCAAGAGATCGGCGCACTTTGCAGAATGGCAGATGACTATTGCAACGAGATATTGTTTTTCGTAAAGCCACTCGGAGAAAATGGCCCAAGCAAGGACCAAATTCGGATGTTTGACGACTTTTTTCGTGAAGAATTTGAAAACCCAGAGAATCCTCTTACCTCCCCGCAAGACCGAGATAACGTTCCGCGCAGAAAGATCAATGCAGCCTTCGGTCAACTTGTCAGTGATGAACTTAATCCACACGACGCACAAAACGTGCTAAGCACGATACATAAGGCGTTCTCTGGCTACGTTCATGGCGCCTATCCACACATCATGGAAATGTATGGTGGTAAACCTCCTCACTTTCACATGACTGGCATGCTGGGAACGCCACGAATGGCCGAGTGGGAAAGACAGCTCGTCACTTACGTTTATCGAGCCATCATGACAGCCGAACTAATTTCCCGAAAACTAAGACTTCCCGAAGTCGAAAAGTCAATCCGTAGTCTCTTGGTCGAGTACGAAACGACACTCAATTGCCGGCCGACCGAGAAAGCCGAAGTCATAATTCAGCGGGAAAAGAAAAAATGACAAACAACCCATCAGTCCAACAGAGTGTGTGTTAGGAAGTTGCGAGGTATCAGTGATTTCAGTTATCGGTCAGCATGCCGCCGAAAGGTCAAATTATCTTTATAGAATATGAAACCACTCATCAAAGCAAACCAACTGCAGGAACTCCTGAATATCGGCGCGAATGTATTGATTTGCGATTGCCGCTATGATCTCGCCCAGGTATCGGCCGGACGGGAAGCGTACGCAAAGGGTCACATTCCAGGCGCGATCTATGTTGATCAGGATACAGATTTATCAGGTGCCAAAACCGGGACCAATGGACGCCACCCGCTTCCAACTCCCGATGATTGGGCAACGACAAGGCAGCGTCTGGGTATCGCCCCCGATTCCCATGTGATTGCCTATGACAGCCAGGGCTCGGCCTTTGCCAGCCGCTTATGGTGGATGCTGCGGGCCATCGGTCATGACAAGGTGCAAGTGCTGGATGGAGGATGGGATTCCTGGAATGGGCAAATCAGCAATGCAATACTTGCCCCTGCTCCACTTAAAATAAAGCCGAAGCCCGTGGCGTACCAGGGATTGGTTTTGCTTGATGATGTTCTTGAAAATCTTGCATCGCGGCGCAGAACAATCATTGATGCGCGATCGCCTGATCGCTTTCATGGACAAAATGAAACGCTCGACCCGGTGGCAGGGCATATTCCAGGCTCGCTGAATCGCTTTTTCAAAAGCAATCTGGCAGGAAGTGAATTCAAGTCACCGGAAATTCTCAGCAAGGAATTTTCCGAATTGCTAGCAAACACCCATGCATCCGACGTGATTCATTCGTGCGGCTCCGGCGTAACGGCATGCGTCAACCTGCTGGCCATGGAACAGGCCGGGCTCGGCGGTTCTCTTTTATATGCGGGCAGCTGGAGCGAATGGTGCGCTGATCCTAAGCGCCCGGTTGAGGTCTAAAAATCAGTTGGGCTCTGGGGATCAATAGTCCGGCACAGGCCCTATGCTACAATTCGCGCCCTGATTTTTATCCGACAAGGCGCAGCATCATGAGTTTGAACAAGGTCCCCTCCGGGAAAAACCTGCCCGACGACTTCAACGTGATCATCGAGATCCCGCAGCACGGGGAACCGGTGAAATACGAAGTGGACAAGGAATCCGGCGCGATCTTCGTCGACCGTTTCATGAACACCGCGATGCACTACCCGTGCAACTACGGCTACATTCCGCACACGCTTTCCGATGACGGCGATCCGGTGGACGTGCTGGTGATCACGCCGGTGCCGCTGAACACCGGCGTCGTGGTGCGCTGCCGCCCGCTGGCTGTACTCAGGATGGAAGACGAGGCCGGATTCGACGCCAAGGTGCTGGCGGTGCCGGTGGACAAGCTCTCCACGCTGTACCGCGGATTGAAGAGTTACACCGAACTGCCGGAGATCACGCTCAAGCAGATCGAACATTTCTTTGCACACTACAAGGACCTGGAGCCCAACAAGTGGGTCAGGATCGATGGCTGGGAAGGCATCGACGAGGCACGCAAGGAGATCATGTCCGGCGTCACAAACTACCAGAACGCGCCCGACAAACCGCAGTTCTGATCACGCAACCCCGGTTCTTAAATTCACAGGGTGAGGTAATGACGGCAAAGATCATAGACGGCAAGGCCATCGCGCAGGAAGTGCGCGCCGAATGGAAAATACGCGCCGATGCGCTGAAAGCGCGCGGAGTAACGCCAGGCTTGGCGGTCATCATCGTCGGCGAGGATCCCGCCTCCAAGGTGTATGTCGCCAACAAGGTAAAGGCCTGCGCCGAGCTGGGCCTGCATTCAGAACACATAGTGCTTTCCGCCGACACGCCCGAAGCGACACTTCTGGCAAGGATCGCCGCGCTGAATGCAGACCCGAAGATACACGGCATCTTGGTGCAACTGCCGGTGCCCAAGCATATAGCCAGCGACAAGGTGCTCGAAGCGATCAGCCCGGACAAGGATGTGGACGGCTTCCATCCGGAAAACGTAGGCGCTTTGGTCACCGGCAACATGCGCTTCGCCCCCTGCACGCCTTATGGCGCAATGAAGCTGCTGGAGAGGAGCGGCATATCCATCGAGGGCAAACACGCCGTCGTGGTCGGACGCAGCAACATCGTCGGCAAACCGATGGCGCTGCTGTTATTGCAGGCAAATGCTACCGTCACGATCTGCACTTCGAAGACCGTCGACCTCGCGAAGTTCACCCGCGATGCCGACATCCTGGTCGTCGCGACAGGCAAGGCGAAAATGATCACCGGCGGCATGATCAAGCCGGGGGCTGCAGTGATAGACGTCGGCATCAACCGCCTGCCCAATGGCAAGCTGTGTGGAGACGTGGATTTTGATTCCGCCAAAAAAGTCGCCGGTTGGATCACCCCTGTCCCCGGCGGCGTCGGTCCGATGACCATCACGATGCTGGTCGCGAACACTGTGCGCTCCGCCGAGCGGATATCCGGTTTCAGCAAGTAGCTCCATAAAAAATCCCCCAAACCATTTGGTTTGGGGGATAAAGGAGTTCCAACAAGAAGTCGGAACACATGCTCAAAGGGAGGAGAAGAGCACGGGCAAGAATTACTTCGTTGCCGGGAATGATTGTCCTATAAGTCTTCTTCCCGAATTAAGCCATAATCGACGGACGGTAGATGCGGGGTGATAAACGGCATTATTCGAGCAAAAAGCTCAATAATTGACCGTTTGACAGCGAAGCGCATGAAATCAAGGAAGCCCAACATCAGTTAAAAAGATCTTTTGGTTATTTGGAAACCGTGGCACCAGGTGATTGCGCTGCCTGTTTCTATGGGGTTTGCGCGGATGGATTTTCCACAATCTGGTAAAACACCTCTTCTCGTTTGATCATACCCAGTTCGCTGCGCGCGCGTTCTTCGATGGCGACCGTGCCTTGCTTGAGGTCGCGAACCTCGGCGTCCAGCACCGCATTGCGCGCCTGGGTCTGCAGATTGACCTGCTGTTGCGCTTCGAGCTGGCGGTTCAAATCCCACACCTTCAACCAACTGCCCTTGCCGATCCATAACGGGTACTGCAACAGCAATAGCAGGATGGACAGTATCAGTGTAACAGCACGCATTAACCTAATTGGTAATAAGCATCGCGCCCCGGATATGAAGCAGTATCGCCCAAGTCCTCTTCGATGCGCAGCAGTTGATTGTATTTTGCCATACGATCTGAGCGTGACATCGAACCGGTCTTGATCTGCAACACGTTGGTGGCGACAGCGATGTCGGCAATGGTGGTATCTTCGGTCTCTCCCGATCGATGCGAGATTACTGCGGTATAACCGGCACGTTTCGCCATCTCGATCGCGGCGAAAGTCTCTGTCAGCGTTCCGATCTGATTGATCTTGATCAGGATGGAATTAGCCAACCCCTGGCGGATACCTTCGCTAAAGATCTTGGTGTTGGTGACAAACACGTCATCGCCGACGATCTGGATGGTTTTACCCAGCCGGTCGGTCAGCAGTTTCCAGCCTTTCCAGTCATGCTCGCTCATGCCGTCTTCGATGCTGATCAGCGGATACTTATCGGTCCAGTTGGTGAGGTAATCAACAAATTGCGCCGAAGTCAGTTTCAGTTTTTCCGAGTCGAGGTGGTAAAGGCCGTCCTTGTAGAATTCTGAACTGGCGCAATCCACGCCGATCGCCACATCGGTACCGGGAACATATCCTGCTGCCTCGATGCCTTGCACGATCAACTGCATGGCCGCTTCGTTGGTCGGCAGATTCGGCGCAAATCCGCCTTCATCTCCCACCGTGGTCGGCATGCCCTTCTTATCTATCAGTTTTTTAAGGGCGTGGAACACTTCTGCACCATAGCGCAAGGCTTCGCGGAAGCTCGGAGCGCCGACCGGAATGATCATGAACTCCTGCATGTCAATGTTGTTGTTTGCGTGCGCACCACCGTTGATGACGTTCATCATCGGCACTGGCATTTCCATCTTGACCGATCCGCCCAGATAACGGTACAGAGGCAAGCCGCTTTCTTCCGCTGCGGCGCGTGCCACCGCCATCGACACCGCAAGTATCGCGTTGGCACCGAGCCGAGATTTGTTTTCGGTGCCGTCGAGTTCGATCATGGTCTGGTCGATGAAGGCTTGTTCGACCGCATCAAGGCCGATGATGGCTTCCGCGATCTCGGTGTTCACATATTCCACCGCCTTCAACACACCCTTGCCCAGATAGCGTTGCTTGTCACCATCGCGCAGCTCGACTGCCTCCTTCT
>JBARHM010000199.1:0-4373 GCA_049799235.1 Gallionella sp. | reverse complement strand
GAGAGCGAAGCGAGGGGGCAGATGGGATGGGGGTAGAAGAGTGTGGAAGCTGTAGACTTTCTACCCCCACCTCAATCCTCCCCCTGCAAGGGGGAGGGGATTTGCGCTTGATGGATTGTTTGGATTGAACTCAAGCTATACGCTAATCATGTGAGCGCATTTCAATCCGCTCAGCACCGCACCTTCCAGCGTGGCCGGATAATCGCCTGCCGTGTAATCGCCGGCCAGCAGCAGGCGGGGCAGGGGTGTTTGTTGCGGCGGACGCTGCAGGTTGGGTGCACAGCAGAACGTGGCGCGTTTTTCGGCGATTACTTTGAACCATGACGGTTGTTCGGCGATCCCGAATTCCTCGTGCAGTTCCGCAATCACTTTTTGCGCCAGTTTTTCCTGCGATAATTCCTGATGGATGCCTTCTGCGCTGATGACGGCGGCGAGCAGGCCGTGTTGACCGGCGATGCGTCCCTTGTCGAACAGCCACTGGCTGTAGCGTTGGTGCAGGCCGAGCATCGGGTGGGGCAGGGTGACGCGAGCGGGGTATTGCAGATACACGGTGTAGATCGGCTGATGTTCCAGGCTGTCGATCTGTGCGACCGTTTCTGCAAATGCAGCGATGGGGCGCAGCAGTTTGGCGGCTACCACAGGCGGCGCAGCGCAGATGACATGGCTGAATTGTTGCAATGACACTTCCGATTCACCCTTCGATACCTCAGGGCGAACGGAAGAGGTATCGAGGCGGGAAGGAGAGGTTGCCAAGCGCAGTTCGATGCCATCGTCTTTCGGGATGATGGCTTCCACGCCGCACGAGGTGAATACCTTGCCGCCGTGCCGTTCGACATAGCTGGCGGCGCGTCGCGGAAACAGCGCAGTGAAGTCGATGCGCGGCAGCAGCATGTCGCTGTCGTCGCGCGACCTGTTCAGCGCGTCGCGCAGCACGTTGAGTAGCACTTGCGCGGAAGCCTTGTGTATCGGCGTGTTCAGCGCGGCGATGCACAGCGGTTCCCAGAGCTTCTGCGTCAGGTCGGCATCCTGGCCGTGTTGGGCGAGCAGTTCTGTGACGGTCATGTCGTTGCCCTCTCCCCTTACCCCTCTGATGGAACTACTAGCCATTCGACTAGGCTGCCCAACGACGCCAGCCAAGTCGCTGGTTATCCCGCCTGCGGGGGAGGGGAGTTTAAAGTTCATTCGGCGCAGTGCGAGCATGAAGCGCGCGGCATTCATCCGTGCCCTGAACGACAAGCCTTGTGCGGTCAGTAGAGCTGCTAATAAATGTAGCGGCGCCGACAGGCGTGGCGCCTTGAGTGAGAACTGGCGATGCAGTTCGAGTTGCAGCGGCAGGCGCAGGAAATCCTTTTCGATATTACCGCCGACCAGCTCGATCATGCGCAGGGTCTGGCGATAGCAACCGAGCAACAGGTGCTGGCCGTTATCGAGTTGAGTGTCGTTGTGCAATACGCCGCGCGCGCGTCCGCCGAGTTGTTGGGCGCTTTCAAATACGGTGACGGGAACGCCGCGCCCGGCCAGCGCGACTGCGGCAGCCATGCCGGCGTAACCGCCGCCGATGATGGCAACCGGCAACCCCCCTGTATCCCCCCTTGTCAGGGGGGAATAGCTCTCCTCCCCTGATAAGGGGAGGTTGGGAGGGGTTAGTTTATTATCCAAGTCTTCCAGGCCAGCCACAGTTTGCGCAACGGGGTCAGCGTGATGCGTTCCTTCAGGACATGGCAGCCGCTGGCGGCAAGTTCATCCAACGTTGTGCGGTAGATCGCGGCCATGATAAGGCCGGTACGCTGCGCCTTGCGATCCACTGCGGGTAGATGTTGGAACGCTTGCCGGTAGTAGCGTTGCGCGCGATCGATCTGGAACAGCATCAGCTTTTGAAAATTCTCGGATTCTTTCGCATTTAAAATATCCGCCGCCGTCACACCGAACTGAGCTAACTCATCCATAGGCAGGTAGATGCGGTTGCGCCGCGCGTCTTCGCCGACGTCGCGGATGATGTTGGTGAGCTGGAAGGCGATGCCGAGATCGTGGGCGTATTTCAGCGTGCGGCGGTCGCTGTAGCCGAAGATCTCTGCCGACAGCAGTCCGACCACCGACGCGACGCGGTAGCAATACAATTGTAGCGACTTGAAATCCTGATAGCGCGGGTGGTCAAGATCCATCTCCATGCCGTCAACGATTTCCAGCATGTGTTCCTGCGCCAGGTTGAATTGCCTCACCACCGGCACCAGGGCTTGCGAGACCGGATGCTGGGGTTTGCCGGCATAGATCTCCGCGACCTGGGCGCGCCACCAGTTGAGCGTGGTGCGCGCCACCTGCTCATCCGAGCACTCGTCCACCACGTCATCCACCTCGCGGCAGAAGGCATACAGCGCGGTGATCGCGCGGCGCTTATCCGGAGGCAGGAACATGAAACTGTAGTAGAAACTGGAGCCGCTGGCGGCTGCCTTGTCTTGGCAATACTGATTCGGATCCATGGCTGATTTCAAAAAGAGAAAGGCGCACTCCTGGCCAGCATGATAACCCAGTCGAACGGGCGCAATACCGGCCGGTGCTGGAACATGTCGTACTGAGCGTGCTCCAGCTTGTCGAGGATGCGCAAGCCGCCTGCGATGATCATGCGCATTTCCAGCCCGATGCGGCCTGTAAGTATGCTGCCCAGTGGTGCGCCGGCGAGCATCATGCCACGCGCGCGATCCACCTGGAACTTCATCAGCTTGCACCAGGCTTCATCCGCATTCCCCAGCGCGATCTGTGCCTCCTTCACGCCATATAGCGCCATCTCATCCTGCGGCAGATAGATGCGCCCGATCGTGTAGTCGCGGTAGGCATCCTGCCAGAAGTTGATGAGCTGCAAGCTGGTACAGATCGAATCCGAATAGGCGATGTTTACCGGTGTTGCCTCACCATAAAGATGCAGCAGCAGGTTGCCGACCGGATTGGCGGAGCGGCGGCAATATTCGAGCAAGTCGGGAAAATCGCCGTAGCGTTTCTTCACCACATCCTGCGAGAATGCATCGAGAAGATCATGGAACGGCTGCATCGGCAGCGCATGTTCCCGTATCTCGGCGCCGAGGTTGATGAACAGCGGTGTTAGCGGTGTCGTATCGTCTGCGATACGCGCCAATTCGGCGCGGAATTCGTCGAGCCGTTCCATGCGTTCCCGGTCGGGCATATCGCCTTCATCGGCGATGTCGTCCGCCGCGCGGGCAAAATGGTAGATCGCCGTAACCGGCTTGCGCAGCCGCCGGGGCAATAATACCGAGGCAACAGGAAAATTTTCGTAGTGATTGACCGACATATTTAAATCGTCATTCCCGCGTAAGCGGGAAGGTGAATTCACATTTGAAGTGCAACAGGTTATAGAAAACCTCAGCGGGTGTCTGATAGTCAAGACACTTGCGCGGGATGTGATTATAACGCCGCGCAATCTGCAACAGGTCGTCCGGACCGAGGGTGTCGAGGTCGGTTTTACGTGGCAGGTCACGCCGAAGCCTGCCTATGGCATTCTCGACACCGCCTTTTTGCCAGGGTGCATGCGGATCGCAAAAGAAGGTTTTCATATTGAGTGGCTTATGGAGCATGTAGTGATGGGCAAACTCGGTACCATTATCAAAGGTGAGCGTACGCCGCAGGCGCACTGGCAATGGAGCGAGCAGTGCGGTGAAGGTGTCGGCCAGCGGCGCAGCAGCCTTGCTCGGCTGACGCACGATCACTGTCAGCCGCGAGCGGCGTTCATGCACGGCGAGCACGGCCTGCCCGTAACGCGAGAACAGAATCAGATCAGCCTCCCAATGGCCGGCCTGCTTGCGCGTCCCGATATGGGCGGGGCGCGTTGCAATAGAGACGCGTTGCTGGATGTGCTCGACCGGAGACCCGCCTTTGTTTCCGCGCCACCCGCGCTTGCTCTTGGCCTGCGGCAGATAATGGCGCCAGCTGTAATCCTTGGTGCGCGCAATCTGGGCTGCAATGAAACGGTAAATGGTTTCATGGCTGATCACCGTCTGCCCGCGTTCGCGCCTGAGCCGACCGGCCACCGCTTGCGGCGAAGCGCCCGTTGCCAACCGGTTCAACACGTCGGCCTGCAAGGCCGGATCGCGCAGCAACTTACTCCCCGTCCAGCGCCGCGTCCGCGCCTGCTGCTGGGCATATGTCGGCATATAGCCTTGTGATGAGTCATTACGTTTCAATTCCCGAGCAATGCTTGATGGCGCGCGATCCAGACTTGCCGCGATTTGCCGGATCGTTTCCCCGGCTCGGCACCGACGGGCAATTTCACACCGCTCCTCCATTCCCAATTGCGTATACTTTTGTCCCATCGCAACACCTCCTTAAACAGATTAGAGTGTTGCACTTGGTTTGTGAATTCAGGG
>JBARHM010000198.1:0-6529 GCA_049799235.1 Gallionella sp. | reverse complement strand
ATCAGGAACAGGCCGGACACCATGCCGACCGGACGGGGCTTGCGCGCATACAGCCAGAGCAGTGCGAACAGCAGCAAACCCTCCAGTGCGAATTCATATAGCTGGGAAGGGTGGCGCGGCATGTTGTCCACCCTGGGGAAGACCATCGCCCAGGGAAGGTCTGCGGGCCGCCCCCACAATTCGCCATTGATGAAATTTCCGATACGCCCGAACGCGAGGCCCGGCGGCACAAGCGGGGCGATGAAATCGGTGATTTGCAGCCAGCGCAGATTCTTCTTGTGCGCCAGCCATGCCATCGCGAACAGCACGCCGAGAAAACCGCCGTGAAACGACATCCCCCCTTGCCATACCGAAAAGATTTCCAGCGGGTGAGCGAAATAATATGCGGGTTTGTAAAACAGCACATAACCGAGCCGTCCGCCGAGAATCACGCCGATCACGCCGTAGAACAACAAGTCATCAAGCAGCTTTATATTCAGCAGGGAATCGTTCAGCATGGTGATGCGTCTGCGCCCCAGCCACAAAAAAGTCATGAAACCGGCGAGATACATCAACCCATACCAGTGAATCGCCAGAGGGCCGAGGTGGATCGCGACAGGATCGAATTGCGGATGAATTAACATGTGCGAATCAGGTAAAATCGACACGGCGATTATACGGTCATCCCGGCGAATCGCCCAAACACGAGACATATGGAAAGCAAAAGGGGGAATGGTGATAACAGCGCAACAATTGAACACCCAATTTGGCATCGACGGACAACTGACCTTTGCGAGCAGCCGCGATGCGGCTTGCCTGCCCGAATCACTTCGCGAGGATGCCCCCGTAAAGGGGACGCCGCAAGACACTCGCCCTGCGGGCGGTCTTGGCGCAGCCAGCGGTCTGATCGTCGCCGAGATCAATAATGACAATGCAACCGCTGCGCTCTGTTTGCAGGGCGCACACCTGATGAGTTGGCGGCCAAAAAATCAGGCGGTGCCAGGGGTGTGGTTGTCGCGTGACGCCAAACTTGCAGTTGGCAAATCGATACGTGGCGGCTCGCCAGTGTGCTGGCCGTGGTTCGGTGCGCACGCGTCTGAGTCCGGTTTTCCAGGACACGGCTTTGCGCGTACTGTGCCATGGCAGGTGGTTGAGTCAGGTAGTGAACCGGGTGGCGCAACCCGTCTTACGTTGCGCCTGGTGGAGAGCGACAATACCAGGACACAGTGGCCGCATGCTTCAAGGCTCGATCTGACCGTAATCGTTGGACAGACTTTGCGCATGGAGCTTGTCACCGAGAATACCGGCAAGACAGATTTTGTGATCGGTGAAGCCCTGCATACCTACTTGCAAATCAGTGATATTGGCGCGGTGCGCGTGACGGGGCTGGACGGCTGCGATTACTGGGATAAGGTCGGGAGTTCCGTGCTCAGGAAACAAGCGGGCGCGATCACATTTTCGGGAGAAACAGACCGCGTGTACATTAACACCCCAGACGAATGCGTGATCGAAGACGACAAACTCAAACGCCGCATCCATGTTAACAAGTCAGGCAGTCTTTCCACAGTGGTGTGGACACCCTGGACAGAGAAAGCCGGCAAGATGGGCGACCTTGGGCAGCCCGACGGCTGGCGCGAAATGGTGTGTGTGGAATCGGCGAATGCGATGGAGAATGCTGTCAAGGTTGCGGCGGGAACCCGGCATACACTGATCGTAGAATACCGTGCCGAGCTGGTATAACAGTCCAACAGGAACAGGCACGAATGTAATCCGGGTGGCCGCGCTATTGTGTTACCCTCCAGACCATCAAACCGGAGAGATAATCCGCAAAAGTTGACCAGATTAGTAGGTTGGCAAAGCAGGCAGAGTTGATTAGAATCGCGGCCGGAGGAGAATCCTTCGCATTGTTTCAGAGTAAATTAATCATAAAATTAATCGGAGAAAAAGTATGAAATCTATTATCGCAGGTATGGCTGTAGCGGGTTTGATGGTTGCTGGTAGCGCAATGGCGGCAGATATGCCGGAACTGGCAAAGAAGATGAACTGCACAGCTTGCCACGCTATTGACAAGAAGGTCGTTGGACCGGCTTGGATGGACGTTTCCAAGAAGTACAAGGGCGATGCAGGCGCAGCGGCTGCGCTGCAAGTCAAGGTATCCAAGGGCGGCTCCGGTAACTGGGGAACGATGCCTATGCCTGCCAACGACGCTGCCGGTACCAAGCAAGCCGAGATCAAGGAACTGGTTGCATTCGTTCTGGGTCTGGCCAAATAAGGTCTGATCATCGAAGGATAGTGAGCAATCCCGAATAAAGCCGGCGCATGCCGGCTTTTTTTCGCCGGTATATGCGAGGCGCTTAAAATTGACAAGCAGCGCGCCGCCTCTGCATAATCAGCAGGCATACTTCCAGGGGTCAACCATGTCATTTCGTTTCGTTCGTTCGCTGCTGCTTGCCGCCATCACACTGACCCTGCTGGGTTGTCAGAAATCATCCACCACCGATCAAGGAGCCTCAGGCGAGCTGGTCGTGCGCATCGGCGCATCGGCACCGCTGACCGGCCCGCAGGCGCAAGTGGGTAAGGATAATGAGAACGGTACACGCATGGCGATAGACGATGCAAACACTAAAGGTACCATTATCGGCGGACGTAAAGTACATTTCGAGCTGATCAGCGAAGACGATCAGGCCGACCCCAAGACCGCGACCATCGTCGCGCAAAAGCTGGTGGATAACAAAGTCAGCGGCGTCATCGGCCATCTTAATTCCGGCACCAGCATCCCTGCGGCAAGAATCTACAGTGATAACGGGATTCCCCAGATTTCACCCTCCGCCACGGCGGTCGCTTACACCGCACAGGGGTTCAAGACCGCGTTCCGCGTGATGGCGAATGATGCACAACAGGGCCGTGTGCTGGGTGAGTACGCTGCGAAGAAGACCGCGGCGAAGAAGATCGCTGTGATAGACGACCGCACCGCTTACGGGCAGGGCCTGGCGGATGAGTTCATCAAGGCCGCGCAGGCTAATGGTGCGCAGATCGTCGCCCATGAATACACCAGCGACAAAGCGATGGACTTCACTGCAGTGCTGACCGTGGTCAAGGGAAGGCAGCCCGATTTGCTGTTTTATGCAGGGATGGTTCCGCAAGCTGGACCGATGGCGAAGCAGCTCAAAGCGCTTGCGCTGAATCTGAAGTTCATGACCGGTGACGGAGGTTTTACGCCGGAATTCATCAGGCTGGCAGGTGATGCGGCAGAGGGGGCTTATGCCTCGATGCCCGGTGTAACGCTGGACAAAATGCCGGGAGGCAAAGAATTTGAAAAACGTTTCGTCGCCAAGTATCAAGAGATCCAGCTGTACGCGCCCTACTGTTATGACGCGGTTAATGTGATGATCGCCGCGATGCAGAAAGCCGGTTCGGTTGAGCCGGCAAAGTATCTGCCGGTACTAGCGAGCATCTCTCATGACGGCGTGACGGCAAATATCCAGTTCGACGAAAAAGGTGATTTAAAGGGCGGAGCCATCACTGTGTATCAAGTTCAACAGGGCAAATGGCGGCCGCTGGAAACGCTGGGTGCAACTACTGCGGCGGTGCACTGAAAAAGCAGCAATAAAACACCAAACGACACCATTGCGTGTCGTTTTTGTTTGCCAATTATGGAAATATTCCTTCAGCAGGTTATCAATGGTCTCGTGCAAGGCAGCGTTTATGCGCTGGTCGCGTTGGGCTATACCATGGTGTACGGCATTCTTGGCCTGATCAACTTTGCTCATGGCGAAGTGGTAATGATAGGTGCGATGCTGGCCCTGTCCGCGCTCACTACCATGCTGGGTTTGGGTGTGCCGCCGGCTCTGGCATTGCCTTTCAGCATAGGTTTGTCGATGCTGGGTTGCATGGCACTGGGATTCAGCATAGAACGCGTCGCTTATCGTCCGTTGCGACACGCGCCGCGCCTCGCTCCGCTGATAACCGCGATCGGCGTATCCATCGTGTTGCAGAATCTGGCCATGATGATCTGGGGACGCCAATATCATGCCTTTCCGCAATTGATTGTCAACACGCCGCATATTTTCGCCGGCGCGATCATCAACGATATCCAGATCATCATCTTCGTGCTGGCTGTGGTGATAATGGCCGGTTTGCTGTTGCTGGTGCATCGCACACGTCTCGGGCGCGCGATGCGTGCCGTGTCCGAGAACCAGCATTCAGCGCAACTTATGGGTGTGGACGTGAATCGCGTGATCTCGATCACCTTCATGCTCGGCTCGGCGCTTGCAGCGGTGGCGGGGGTGATGGTCAGCGCAAACTACGGGCTGGCACACTATTACATGGGATTTTTGCTTGGACTGAAAGCCTTCACGGCAGCGGTGCTGGGCGGTATCGGCAACCTGCGGGGCGCAATGTTGGGCGGCCTTCTGCTGGGACTGATCGAAAGCCTCGGTGCAGGCTATGTCGGTGAGTTGACCGGCGGATACTTCGGCAGCAACTATCAGGATGTGTTCGCCTTTTTGGTACTGATCGCAGTGCTGGTATTCCGTCCCTCGGGACTGTTGGGAGAGCGCATTGCAGAACGCGCCTGATATCGCTCGCTGTGCGGTTCCTTGCGCTTCGGGCTGCTCGCTATGCTACTGCGAGGGATCTGCAACTTGAAATCATTCGAATACATATTGAATAAACGCCTGACGTTCTGGTTGCTGTTGGCCGCATTGCTGATGTTGCCATTTGTCTTAGATGCGCTGCTCGGTCGCGGCTGGGTGCGTATCGTCGACTTCGCGATGCTCTACATCATGCTGGCGCTCGGGCTCAACATCGTGGTCGGTTATGCGGGCTTGCTCGATCTGGGGTACATCGCGTTCTTCGCGGTGGGCGCATATATATATGCGCTGACCGGTTCTCACCATATGACCCTTGCCTTTCCGGCGACGTTCCCCGATGGCGTGCATCTGTCGTTCTGGATAGTTCTGCCGCTGGCGGCCTTGGTGGCTGGCGGATTCGGCGTATTGCTCGGTGCCCCCACGTTGCGCTTGCGCGGCGACTACCTCGCCATCGTCACGCTGGGTTTCGGCGAGATCATCCGCATCTTCCTGAATAATCTCAACGCGCCGGTCAATCTGACCAACGGCCCGCAAGGCATCAGCCGCATCGATCCGGTAAGCGTGACGAACGTGCAGTTGAACATCACGCAGCAAGTTTTCGGCATTGAGCTTCCCTCGGTGCACCTGTACTTCTATCTGTTTCTGGCCTTTACCTCGCTGGTGATACTCGTTTCGCGACGGCTTGAGAAATCGCGGATCGGGCGCGCCTGGATGGCGATACGCGAAGACGAGATTGCCGCCTCCGCGATGGGCATCAACACGCGCAACCTCAAGCTGCTGGCATTCGCGATGGGCGCGATGTTCGGCGGCGCATCCGGCGCACTGTTTGCGGGATTCCAGGGGTTCGTCAGTCCGGAAAGTTTCAGCCTGATGGAATCCATTATGGTGCTGTGCATGGTGGTGCTGGGCGGCATGGGCAACATCGCCGGGGTGATACTCGGCGGCGTGTTGCTGGCGCTGCTGCCCGAAGTGTTGCGCCACAGCGTCGTGCCGTTGCAGCAGGCGCTGCTGGGAAAAACGGTCGTCGATCCGGAGAGCCTGCGCATGCTGCTGTTTGGCGGGGCATTGATCGTGATGATGTTGTATCGTCCTGCAGGGCTGCTGCCGTCGAGCGTGCGCCGCCGCGAGCTGGATACCGATGAATCTGCGGAAAAGATATGACAAATGCGACGCCATTGCTGAAACTCTCCTCCATCGGCAAACAGTTCGGCGGATTGAGCGCGCTGAGCGGCATTTCGCTGCATATCCAGCGTGGCGAGATCTACGGGCTGATAGGCCCGAACGGCGCGGGCAAGACCACGCTGTTCAATGTCATCACCGGCCTGTACCAACCGGGCGCGGGTGAATTCACTTTCAACGGCAATCGCTATCAGGCGTGCAAGCCGCATTTGCTGGCACGGGCCGGCATCGCGCGCACCTTTCAGAACATCAGGCTGTTCGCCAACCTCACTGCGCTGGAAAACGTGATGATAGGCCGCCATATGCGCACCCGCGCGGGCGTGTTAGGCGCATTGCTGCGCGACCGTACCACCCGCGGCGAGGAACGTGCCATCAACGAACGCGCGCGCGAACTGCTGCGTTATGTCGGCATCGAAAAACCCTCGCAGACACTGGCCAAGCATCTGTCCTACGGAGAGCAGCGCCGTCTCGAGATCGCCCGCGCGCTGGCCACCGATCCGCTGTTGCTGGCGCTCGATGAACCCGCTGCCGGCATGAACGCCACAGAAACGGCAAGCCTCAAGACACTGTTGCAGAAGATACGCGCCAGCGGCATCACCGTGCTGCTGATCGAACATGACGTCAAGCTGATCATGGGGCTGTGCGACCGCGTCGCGGTACTCGATTACGGCAAGAAGATCGCCGAAGGCGTGCCGGAAGAAGTGCGCAAAGACCCTGCAGTGCTTGCCGCCTATCTCGGAGGCGGTGATGAGTGAGTTGAAAAACTCCGCTCCCTCCCC
>JBARHM010000197.1:0-6698 GCA_049799235.1 Gallionella sp. | reverse complement strand
ATCACGTATGCATGCTCATTGCACATCATCGAGACGTAATCAAGCCGGTCCATATACGGGACCGACTGCAGGAAAGTCTTGTGCTCGGCGAGCTTCTCCGTGGCACGATGCAGCAAGCCGATATGCGGGTCGGCGCGCTCTATCACTTCACCGTCGAGCTCCAGCACCAGCCTTAATACACCATGGGCGGCCGGGTGCTGCGGCCCGAAGTTCATTGTGTAATTTTTGATCTCGGCCATATTATTCCCGTCTCACTGACGACCTGATGCACACTCACAATGAACTTCAGCGCAGGCTAACTTGCGCGAGCAAGTTAAGCCCGCAGGGCGGCCAAAACTAAAATTCTTGGTCCAATTCTTTATTTCCGCCATTACTTGAGCTCCGGATTGCTGGCGTAATTTTCTTCACGCACGATGCGCGGCGTGACTTCGCGCGGCTCGATCGAAACAGGCTGATACACGACTCTCTGCTGCTCGGGGTCGTAGCGCATTTCCACATTACCTGACAGCGGAAAATCCTTGCGGAACGGATTGCCGACAAAACCGTAATCGGTGAGGATGCGGCGCAGATCCGGATGTCCGGTAAACACGATGCCATAAAGATCGAAAGCTTCGCGCTCATACCAGTTGGCGGAAGGCCAGATATCGATTGCCGAAGGCAATAGCGGAAAATCATCGTCACTGGCGTAGATTCGAACCCGCAAGCGCCTGTTATGTGTCACCGAAAGCAGATGATAGACCACCGCGAATCGGGATGGATGGGCGCCTTTGGAATCTGGCATATCATCTGATCTGAAATATGCGCCGCCTTCGGAAAGGTCGCTGCCATAAGCGGAGTAATCCACACCGCACAGGTCCATCATCTGCTCGAAACGGAATTCCGGCGCATCGCGCAGACGAGTCAGCACCTCCAGCATGGAATCAGTCCTGACCACTATGGTCAGTTCCCCAAGCTTTTCTTCCATGCCGGTCAGTTTGTCGCCCAACAACCTGGTCAGATCAGTACGCAGGGTACTCAAATCAGCAGCCATGATTCACCCTAGCGCGCAATGGTATTTGTCCGTTTAATCTTGTTTTGCAGTTGAATGATGCCGTACAGCAAGGCTTCAGCGGTCGGCGGGCACCCGGGCACATACACATCCACCGGCACGATGCGGTCACAGCCGCGCACCACCGAATAGGAATAATGATAATAGCCGCCGCCATTCGCGCACGATCCCATCGAAATCACCCAGCGCGGCTCGGCCATCTGGTCGTAAACCTTGCGCAAGGCCGGAGCCATCTTGTTGCACAGCGTTCCTGCCACGATCATCACATCGGATTGACGCGGACTCGGCCGAAACACGATGCCGAACCGATCAAGATCGTAGCGCGCCGCGCCGGCGTGCATCATTTCCACAGCACAACAGGCCAGACCGAAAGTCATCGGCCACAGTGAGCCGGTACGCGTGTAATTGATGATGGTATCGAGGCTCGTGGTGACGACACCTTTTTCCAGAACGCCCTCAATGCCCATGACAGACCTCTATAAAACTATGGCTCAGCGAATTCATATCGCCCGGCAGCAACCGAACACGGACAACATGCACGGGCGATCGCATCCCCAAGCAAGCTTGGAGCCCCTGCTCGCTGCTCATACCGATGCCTCCTCAACGACCATGTAACCTCCAAATGCCCCACGTCGGCATCTGACGGCAATCGCGGACGGTCGCATCCCCGCTCCGCGGGGCCCCTGCTCCCTGCTCATACCGTCACTCCCATTCCAGCGCCCCCTTCATCCACTCGTAGACGAATCCCACCACCAGGATGGCCAGAAAGATCATCATGGATACAAAACCGAAGGTGCCGATTTCCTTGAGCACGATCGCCCAAGGGAAGAGAAAAGCGATTTCAAGATCAAACAGGATGAACAGTATCGCTACGAGGTAATAACGCACGTCGAATTTCATGCGCGCATCCTCACAGGCTTCAAAACCGCACTCATAAGGGGATAGTTTTCTGCTGTCGGGACGAAATGGGCCTGCAAGCTTGCCGAGCAGCACCGGGACTACCCCCATCGCAATCCCGACACAGATGAACAACAGCACCGGAAAATAATTTTCCAACATTGAGCTTCTCCCCCTTGCCTGAACTGTGATTCGTGAGTCAACCCAGAATCACTTATTATTTTGTATTATCCAGCCGACACTGCGTGTCAGCCCATATATTGGTGCCGATGAGCAGACTCGAACTGCTACGGCTTGCGCCACTACCCCCTCAAGATAGCGTGTCTACCAATTTCACCACATCGGCAATGTTCTACAAAGATTCCTCGGCGAAATCTATTTAGGAATATCCTTGGACTTCGACTCCTCAGCAGCATTGATCGCGGCAGGGGCCGGTTGATTAGCGGCCGGATTGACCTTTTCCATCACCCCCTGTTGCTGGGCAGGATGAGAATAAATGTAAGTCAGCGACAGACTGGTAATAAAAAACATCGTCGCAGCTACCGCCGTACTGCGACTTAAAAAATTCGCGGAACCGCTTGAACCGAACAGACTTCCTGCAGAACCTGTGCCGAATGCGGCGCCCATATCAGCACCCTTGCCATGCTGCAACAACACCAGAATGATCAATACTATCGCCGCAATGACATGTACCACCCATACCAAAGTCTCCACACTTTACTCCAAATTACTTATATTTGATGTTGTTCCGAAGTTACCGCATTGCGTTGTGCGCAGCCCGGCAAATCGCCACGAAGTCTTCCGCAACCAGTGATGCGCCGCCGATCAGGCCGCCGTCGATATCGGGCATCGCAAACAGCTCTGCCGCGTTATTCGCCTTCACGCTCCCGCCATAGAGTATACACAAGCCTTGCGCGGTCTGACCATCCAATTGCGCAACCTGTTGACGGATAAAGGCATGAACCGCCTGTGCCTGATCCGGCGATGCTGTTTTTCCGGTACCGATCGCCCAAACAGGTTCATATGCGATCACAGTTTTTGCCATGGCCTCGACGCCGGCATGGTTCAGAACTACCTCCAGTTGGCGGGCGACTATCTTCTCCGTGACACCGCTTTCTCGCTCCGTCAGTGTTTCCCCGACACAGAATATCGGGGTCAGACCGGCCTTGATCGCAGCGTCGAATTTTGCGGCTGCAATTTCATTGCTCTCGTGAAACAAAGCGCGGCGCTCGGAATGTCCGATGATGACATAGCGGCAGCCGAAATCCACCAGCATGCCGGGCGCAACCGCACCCGTGAAGGCTCCCTCCTCATGCTGGCTGAGATTCTGTGCTCCCCACGCCAGTTTGCTGCCCTGCAACAGTAATTGCGCCTGCGCAAGATAGGGATAAGGTACACAAACCCCGTAGCCGGCATTGTTCAGGTTCCTGATTCCCTGCAGCACCCCTTCCAATAACGCCTTGTTCCGGCCCAGCCGGCCGTACATTTTCCAGTTTCCAACCACCAGTTTCCGACGCATTATGATCAATCCGGTTAGCAATGAAGGTCCGCAATCCTACCTGCGAACCGGCCAACGGTCAACGAAACATGCTGATAAAAACCTGAAAGGTGTACTGTTCAAGCGGCCTGAACAGGTATCCGGTCACGCTTGGCGATGATGCGGTTGTGCTCGTCCACATAGACGAGTTGCGGGTGGTATTTTTGCAGTTCAAGTTCGGAATACATCGCATAGCTGGCGATGATCAGCAAATCTCCTAGGCTGGCCTTATGGGCCGCCGCGCCATTCACCGAAATGATGCCGGAGCCGCGTTGCGCGCGTATCGCATA
Source organism: Gallionella sp. (assembly GCA_049799235.1). Taxonomy (GTDB): domain Bacteria; phylum Pseudomonadota; class Gammaproteobacteria; order Burkholderiales; family Gallionellaceae; genus Gallionella. Next base: position 2,926 of record JBARHM010000197.1, on the reverse strand, counting down.
AGTGGTGAAACGCTCGCCGTTGGTGATGTTGTAAATATCGATCTGCTGATATTCCCTGATGTCTGCTGCGTCCAGCAAATCCTCGTCGATCGCGCAGGAGCCTTCGTAATGCAACTCGGCATGCGTAACACGCACCCGGTGCAACTTGGCTTTGAGCATGATTCTTTGCATGAGACACCTCCAATTCGGCAGGCACGGATTATACCAAAGGCAGGCAATCCACTACATAACAAGTTATGTGTGGAATTGACACTATCGCACCCATGCCATACAGGTAACGATCCCGCCGATATAATCAGTCTATCATCCAACAAGATGGACCTCGATATTATCCATCAGGCGGGTATCACCCAATCTGGCTGCCGCCAGTATCACCAGTGCCCGCTGCGAAAAATCGGCATGTTGCAAGTCGGACTGGTTGCGCACCTCGACATATTCCACCCGCCAGCCTCTGTCCGCAAGTGATTTGACCGCTTGCTGCTGCAATTGTTCAAAATCGCGCTCGCCTTGCAGGATAGCCTTCTTTATCCCTTGCAGGGTCTGATACAGGGTGGTTGCTTCGCGGCGCTCTGCCTCGCTCAAATACTGGTTGCGCGAGCTGAGCGCCAAACCGTCCGCAGCCCGCACCGTTTCCCCGCCTATGATGCGCACCGGCAGATTCAACTGAGCGACCAGCTGGCGGATGATGTGCAGTTGCTGATAATCCTTCTTGCCGAACACTGCCGCCTGCGGCTGCACGAAGTTCAGCAGCTTCAGCACCACCGTCGCCATGCCGCGAAAATGCCCGGGACGGCTGGCTCCGCACAATTCGTTGGCTATCGGCGGCGGCTCGACGAACACGGTCTGCTGTGACGGATACATTTCATTGACCGATGGCGCGAACACGACATCCGCGAAATCCTTGAGTTTTTCAAAATCAGTTTCCAGCGTGCGCGGGTAGCGGTCGAAATCCTCGTTCACCCCGAATTGCAGCGGGTTCACAAAGATGCTCGCCACCACACAGCCGCCCTGCTCGCGCGCCACGGTTTCTCTAGCCAGCCGCATCAGATCGAGATGCCCTTCATGCAGATTGCCCATGGTCGGCACAAAAGCGATGGCACGCTCATTACCCAGTCGCTCGCGCAGCCCGGCGATGGTTGAGACAACCTCCATCAGAAGCTTTGTTCCTGCGCAGGAAAACTGCCGTTTTTTACGTCCGCAACATAGCGGCTCACCGCATCGGCGATGGAAGTCGCGCCCTGCATGTAATTCTTCACGAAGCGCGCCTTCTTGCCCGGATAGATGTCCAGCATGTCATGCAGCACCAGCACCTGGCCGGAGCATTGCGCGCCCGCGCCGATGCCGATAGTTGGGACGGAAAGTGCAGCAGTGATCTCCGCGGCCAGCAATGCAGGTATCGCTTCCAGCACGATCATGCCTGCGCCGGCCTGCTCGAGCGCCGACGCGTCCTCCAATAATCTTTGCGCTGCGGCCGGTTCTTTGCCCTGCACGCGATAGCCGCCCAATTGGTTCACCGATTGCGGCGTCAGTCCGATGTGGCCGCACACTGGGATGCCGCGCTCGGTGAGGAAGCGTACTGTTTCGACCATCGCAGCGCCTCCCTCAATCTTGACCATCTGCGCACCGGCCACCATCAATTTCGCGACGTGGGCGAAGGCTTCCTGCGGGCTGACCTGGAACGTGCCGAACGGCATGTCGGCGACGATGAACGCCTGCTTCGATCCGCGCGCCACGCAAGCGGTGTGGTATGCCATGTCGTCCAGCGTCACCGGCAGCGTGGTCTCATGCCCCTGCAACACCATGCCGAGCGAATCGCCGACCAGCAGCACGTCCACGCCCTGCGCCTCGAGCAGCGCGGCGAAGCTGGCGTCATAGCAGGTCAGCACGGCGATCTTCTCGTCCTTGCTGCGCATGGCTTGCAGATCAGTCAGGGTAGTGCGCATCATCAGGTTCCCGTTATCCTTTGCTGAAAAACTCGCGCGGCCCGCGCATTTCCTCGATGCGGTGCAGCAACAGCTTGAAATCCTCATCTCCTTCAACAAAGTTGAGATGCTCGCTGTTCACCATCAACACCGGCGCCGCGTCGTAATGATAGAAGAAATCGCTGTAGCTTTGTGCCAGCCGCAACAGATAATTTTCGCTGATGCCGAGTTCATACGGATGGGAACGGCGATGCACGCGCTCCGCCAGTGTTTCCGGCGCGGCCTGCAAATAGATCACCAGATCCGGCACCGGCGCCTGCAAATGCAAGGTGTTATAGATCTGCTGATACAGCACGAACTCCTGGTCGGTCAGGTTGAGCCGTGCGAACAGCGGATCCTTGTCGAACATATAATCTGCCACTGTACTGGCATGGAACAGATCCATTTGCGCCAGGTCGCGGACTTCGTTGCTGCGCTGGAACAGGAAGAACAGTTGAGTCGCAAGCGCATAACGAGGCGGATCCTGGTAGAACTTGGCGAGAAACGGATTCTCCTCCGGTTTTTCCAACAACGTAGAGGCCGCAACATGTTCCGCAAGACGGCGCGCGAGACTGGTCTTGCCGACGCCTATCGGCCCCTCTATGACGATATAACGATAACGATCAAGCCCCATCTGCAAGCCGTTCCAAAGTCTGATCCTGACAATCCTGCATAACGCTTCTGGCTTCTCCTACAGCGGGGATGCTGGCATCCGGCGCGATCTCCAGCAAAGGCCGCAACACGAACGCACGTCTATGCATCTGCGGATGCGGAATGGTCAATCCATGTTCATGCAGTCGCACATCGTCGTACAGCAATATGTCCAGGTCCAAAGTGCGCGGAGCATTGCGAAAGGTACGCTCGCGTCCATGACTCTGCTCTATCTGCAACAACCCTTGCAGCAACGCCTGCGGCGATAATGCTGTCGTAATCTTGGCTACCGCATTGATGAAATCAGGTTGATC
>JBARHM010000196.1:0-4104 GCA_049799235.1 Gallionella sp. | reverse complement strand
GTTTAGATGAAGCAGTGGCCTGCTACCGACGTGCGCTACAGATCAGGCCAAATTTCGCCATGACGCATTTCAACTTGGGTAACACCCTCAAGGACTTGGGGCGGCTAGATGAGGCCGCGGTCAGCTATCGGCGGGCGCTGGAGATCAAACCAGATTATGCTGAGGCGCAATGCAACTTGGGGGTTGTGCTTAAAGAGCAAGGCAAGTTGGACGAAGCAGTTGCCTGCTACCGCAGGGTACTCTCGCTTAATCCGGGATTTCCATATGTGTATGGCAATCTGGGAGGTGTGCTCAGAATTCAAGGAAAGCTGGACGAGGCATTGGCCTGCTTTGAACAACAATTTAGGCTAACTCCTGAGGATGCCCTTGTACAGCATCATATTGCATCACTGACGGGGAATAATACTGAACGTGCATCTGACCAATATGTCGCGAAACTTTTCGATGACTATGCCGATAAGTTCGATACCCATTTGCTGCAAAAGCTTGAATACGATATCCCGGAAAAATTGGTAGCACTCATTACACAGCACGCAACGCCACATCCCGAAAAATGGAATGTTCTGGACTTGGGATGTGGAACGGGATTGGCCGGTGTGGCAATCGCGCAATTTGCGCGACAATTGATCGGGGTCGATCTTTCTACGAAGATGTTGGAAAAAGCCCAAGCGCGCAATTTGTATCAGCGACTGGAAGGTTTGGACTTGCTGACGATGATGCGCGGTGAAAAGACCTCGAGCTACGATGTGATCATTGCTGCGGACGTGTTCGTATACATAGGCAAACTTGATGAAATAATCTGCGAAACAAAGCGGTTGCTTTGTCCCGGTGGAGTTTTTGCCTTCTCTGTTGAAGCCCTTGAGATATTAGCTATTGAAGAAGCCAGTCAAGGCGCTCAACGCGAATACCAACTGGAAAATACTGGCCGCTATGCCCATTCCGCTAACTATATTTCCAGATTAGCATCCGCTAACGGCTTTTTTGTCCAGGAGATGGCAGCGACACAAGTACGCTTGGAAAAAGGCAAGCCGGTTAAAGGTCACCTCGTGCTGTGGAAAAGCTAAGGCCATTAATCCGAGCTTTTCTGGAAATTCCCTCTTCGAATTATGATGCATAATTAAATCTTTGCAGGAAAGGAAGGTAAAAACTTGGTTAACCTGGTTTTTTACGACTTGTTCTCCGGTTCGAGTCCAAGTCAGTTAGTCAGCCATGGCTCGAACTCTGTACACGTGATGCGGCCCATCCTATTAGGATAGCGTCGTTACAGCACATTAGCCGAGTCCCATAATGCATTCATTCCGGTATCACTTCCCACTTGATCCCGCTGCTGTCGCAGCGTAATGCATTCGCCTTGGTGTCCCAGTCGCCGAGCACCCAGCGTTCGCAATTGTGCCCGTCAAGATGATGCAGGTGTCGTGCCGGGCGGTGGGTGTGGCCGTGGATCAGACGCGGATAGCCGTGGTCGCGCAGCAAGGCGGATACCGTATCGGTATTTACATCCATGATGTACATCGGCTTGTGTCCTTTCTCCTGCTCGCTAAGCTGGCGCATCTGTTCGATCTGCGCCTTGCGTTGCGATAATGGCTGGGCAAGGAACTGCTGCTGCCAGCTGGTGTTGCGTACCTGGCGACGGAAAGCCTGATAATCTACGTCATCGGTGCATAGCGCATCGCCGTGGCTGATCAGCGTGGGCGTGCCATAAAGGTCGAGCATAGTGGGGTCGTTCAGGAGTGTCGCCTTGCAGGCGCGGGCCAGTTTTTCCGCCATCAGGAAATCACGGTTGCCATGCATAATGTAGATTGTGATTCCACTCTCACTCAGTTTCCGCAGGGTGCTGGTGATGGTGCGGTGGAACGGGTCATCCAGATCGTCATCGCCGGACCAGTATTCGAACAGGTCGCCAAGAATATACAGTGACTCGGTTTGCGGGTCGATGTGATTGGCGAAATTGAGGAACCGTTCAATGCTCAGCGGATGCGTTGCGCTCAGGTGAAGGTCGGAGATGAACAGAGTGTGTGGCATGGCGGCAGCCCTCCCTGCCTCCCCTTGTCATAACCAGCAACTTGGCTATCGTCTTTTGATAGCCTAGTCGGATCGCTCGTTGTTATATCGGGAGAGGAGCAGGGGAGTGATTATTTCACCACTTCCGCCTTGGTAATGACGACGTCTTCCAGCGGAACATCCTGGAATCCTGAGCGGTTGCCGGTCTTGACCTTGCGTATCGCATCCACCACATTCATGCCATCTACCACTTTGCCAAAAACGCAATATCCATAGCCTTGCGGGTTGGGGGCGCTGTAATTCAGAAAGCCATTATTTTTGACGTTGATGAAGAATTGCGCGGTGGCCGAGTGAGGGTCATTGGTGCGCGCCATAGCTACGGTATAGATGTCGTTCTTCAAACCGTTTGCCGCTTCGTTTTTTATGGGCGCGTTGACCGGCTTTTGTTTCATGCCGGGCTCGAATCCGCCGCCCTGGATCATGAAGGCATCTATCACGCGATGAAAGATGGTGTTGGTGTAGAAGCCGCTATTTACATATTCCAAAAAGTTCTTGACTGTGTTGGGTGACTTTTCAGCATCCAGTTCCAGAGTGATGGAGCCGTGATTGGTGTGTATCCTGACCATGGTTTTTTTTCCTTTATCAAGTGAGTATGAAAGCGGGGAGACGCAGCAAAGCAGCAATACTACAAATGCACTAATCAGATGTTTCATGTCATGCGCCTCCTTCGTAGATGATTTGCCAGCGATGGTTGTTCTTTATCCAGTATTGGCGTTTCTTCATGCGGTTGGATAGATTGCTGCTGCTGTAGTCCTGTTCAAAGTTGACGACCACCAGATCGGGCTGCTCAGGATATGCGAACACGCTGATATTTGAGATACCAACTTTGATCCATGATTTTGTGTTGTTCACCAGTTGCTTTTTCTCCACCCATGATTGGTAATCCATGCCGTCGCTGGAGAAATCAAGCGCGTAATGTCCGAGAGAAGCGTTAGTGTCGAGACTGGCCCGATCCTTGCGCCATTGCTCCACTTCCTGCAACAATGCTTCGCGCTCTTGCTCGTCTTGTTCGGTGTTCCAGTTCATTCTGCTGGTGATGATGACCGGCGTGATCCCGACTTGCAGATATGAAGCCAGTTTTTTCAGATCTTCATTGGCCAGCACCACGCAACCGTTGCTGGCCCGAGGCGGACGGCTGTAGGTGTCGCTGGGCGTGCCGTGCAACCAGATGCCGCTGCCGGTACGGTTGTTCTTTCTATCCCATTCGTTGGGGTAGCTGAGCGGATATGCGCCGCTGCCATACAGGTCGGCGAGCTGTTTTTTTGGCAAGTCGGCTTTGACGAAATACACTCCCAAAGGTGTGCGCTGGTCACCCTCAGAGTTTTGTTCTGTGCCAAGTTTGCCGATGGTGATGTAAAAATCCGTGACATAGCGTGGTTCGCCATTCACGTTCTGGTGTTCGAAAAGTGTGGAGCGACTGGTGTCTACAACCAGCGCGTATTTTTGTCCGGCATCAAGTTTCCATAAATAGCGCGGGGTGGGGTTCGTGTCTGATCTGGATGGAACCCTCTGCAGGCGTACCCGTGCCTCGTCACGCAGGTCATCAATCTGATCGTGCGGCGCGTTGGCCGCGCTGCCGAAATTATCAGTTGCGCCTGCGCGCGCCATCAACAGGTCGCCCTTTACCAGTTGCGCCAGCTTGAAATTCGGATTGATACTCAACAAATTGTCTACTTCGTCGAGCGCGATGTCGAGGCGATTGTCGTTGATGGCTTGCAGGCTTTTCACAAGCTGCGCTTCGCTGCCACGCTCATCCGCGCCGGGCAGTTCAGGCGAGCCGAACGCAGAGCTTGCCAACCAGCCGCACAACAACCAGGAATAGAGCGTAATGCGGATCATGGCTTACCTTGTGCGTTCTTCCTGGATCAGCCAGTTGCCATCAGATTTCACCATCAGCAGTGTCTTATTACCTGAGGTTTTATGGTGGCTGGCGCGATAGGATTGGCGAAAACTCACCGTTGCATGTTCGGTATCGCTGAATTTTACCGTCGCATTGCTGATGCTGGCCTGTATAGATTTAGGGTTTGTGATACGCTCCTGGCG
>JBARHM010000195.1:0-1975 GCA_049799235.1 Gallionella sp. | reverse complement strand
ATGCATCCACCTCTCTGCCCGCAGGCCATCGCATCAACAACTACCAGCACCTGATGACCCGTGTTGACCAAAAACAAATTGACACTATGATCGCCGCCAACAAGGAATCCCTCTCCCCTACCCCCTCTAATGGAACTACTAGCCATTCGACTAAGCCCGCACGCGGGCAAGTCGCTGGTTATCCCGCAAGCGGGCGCGGGGAAACTGTGCATTCCGAGCAGCGCCATGCCGCGCACCAGCAACACACCGCAAACAGGGAAGTCGCACAGACCGAGAAGGATTTCGAACCATTCATCGGCATAGAGGACTTCGCCAGGATCGATTTGCGCGTAGCGAAGATCGTCAATGCCGAGCATGTCGAAGGCGCGGAGAAACTGCTGAAATTGACATTGGACATCGGCGAGGCACAACCGCGCACCGTGTTTGCCGGCATCAAGTCGGCCTACGATCCGGAAAAACTCAAAGGGCGCATGACGGTGATGGTCGCCAATCTTGCGCCGCGCAAGATGAAGTTCGGCCTGTCGGAAGGCATGGTGCTGGCGGCTTCCGGGAACGCGCCCGGCTTGTTCATCCTGTCGCCGGATGACGGCGCGCAACCCGGAATGCGAATCAAGTAAGCAAGCACATCAAACTACCACCCTCATTGGATCACGCGCATGGACTACGAAGTTCTGATCATCGGTTCCGGCCCCACCCAGCAGGCTGTGTGGCAAGCAGCGCTCATAGGCAAACGTGCCGCGCTGGATTGCCTGCACAAGCTCGAACAGCAGAAAGACGCTTAGCCCATACCTTGTCATGTTTTTTCGCTGATGGCGGTGATGAGGATCAAATAATTTTCGTTCGCTGGCGCACCGGGTCTATAATCCGCGCCCAGTAAGGGAGGTAGTTCAAGCAGTGTTTGCTTCTTTTGGTGTTTTGCCCATCGACGTCATATTGGGAGTGACGGTGTTCTGGCTGCTACTCGGCCTGGGCGGTTTGGCGCTGCAAAATACCCGCATCATCACTCAGATCATTTTCCCGCTTGGCGCCGTCGGTTCATTGATATTGGCACTCGCCGCACTCGGCGGGCTGAGCGGGATCGATACCGCCGTTCTGCCGCTCGGCCTGCCCGACCTGCCCTTCCATCTCCGCCTCGATGCTCTCTCCGCTTTTTTTCTGCTGCTGCTCGGCGCATCCAGTATCGGCATTTCGCTGTTCTCGGCAGGTTACTTTCGCAACATGGCAGCAGAAGAACTGGGTTTGTTGTGCCTGGAATATCACATATTTCTCGTCAGCATGACGCTGGTATTTCTGGCGGACGATGCCTATATGTTCATGGTGGCATGGGAAGCGATGGCACTGTCGTCTTACTTCCTGGTCACCACCGATCATGACCAGCCCGAAGTGCGCCGCGCCGGCTTCCGCTATCTGCTGATCGCGCACGTCGGCGCGATTGCCATCCTGATGGGCTTCGGGGTGATGCAAGGCGGGCATGGCGACTACACCTTCGACACCATGCGTCACGGACATCTTTCAACCTTCTGGGCCAGCATCACCTTCTTTCTGGCACTGTTCGGCTTCGGCGCCAAAGCGGGAATTCTCCCTATGCATGCATGGCTGCCGGAAGCGCATCCGGCCGCGCCTTCGCCCGTTTCCGCACTATTGAGCGGCATCATGCTGAAGACTGCCATATACGGCATCTTGCGCGTCAGCTTCGATTTGCTCGACACCCAGATCTGGTGGTGGGGCGTGATCGCACTGACACTCGGTCTGTTCACCGCGCTGTTCGGGGTGATCTTCGCCGCAGTGCAAGTGGATATGAAACGCCTGCTGGCTTATTCCTCGATCGAAAACATCGGCATTATTCTGGTGGGCATCGGCCTCACCATTATCTTTCACGCTTCGGGCATGAAGGCGCTGGCAGCGTTGGCACTCACCGCATCGCTCTACCATGCGATCAATCACGCCTTCATGAAGAGCTTGTTGTTCCTCGGTA
>JBARHM010000194.1:0-8197 GCA_049799235.1 Gallionella sp. | reverse complement strand
GAGTTTTCTCCGCCTCGGATAGTCCGCTTGCCAACCTCAGTGATTTGCCGAAGGATCAGCGTGCCGCTCTTGAAATACGGCGCGGCAATGTTGACGATTTCCACAGCGTACGCCAAGCCATGGAGGGCTGTCAGTATCTGATACATGCGGCGATACCATACCCTATCTACTCTATAGGCTGGAAAAGGAGGTGGGTTCGGGAGCGCGAGGCGCTACGCAATGTGCTACAAGCAGCGTTGGAGGCTGGCGTCGTGAAATGCGTTTTTGTAAACGTGAGTGGCACAATCGGGCTTGTCAAACACGGCTTGGTCGATGAATCAAATGCATATCACACCCCATCAAGGTGGACATCTCTGGAAATGAAACACCTCGTAGAGCAGGAAATTCTCGAATTTGTTCATAAAGGGCTTCCAGCCACGATTGTGAATTCCTGTCTGTGTTTTGGCGACTACGACACCAAACCTTCTTCCGGACTGTTTCTCATCTATTTTGTCTCTTGGCCGTTTCGACTGATCCGATTCTTGGATGATACTGCCATCAATGTCGTCGATGTCAGAGATGTCGCTGAAGGAACGGTCTCTGCTCTGGAAAAGGGCAGGGTTGGTGAACGGTATTTACTAGGCAACGAAAACACTACGGTACGGGAGTTTGCCGCAAGAGTACGTCGAATTGCCGGATGTTGGGAGCCGAAAATCGCCATACCGACCTTCATGGTTGTCGCGTTTTCTCTTGCCACCGAACTTGTGGGTCTAATGACGAAAAGAGCGCAGCCTTTCCTTCCCCTGCTGGGCATCGACATTCTGCGTTATGGAAGCCAGCATTACTCTTTCGACAAAGCGCGCAAGGAACTGGATTTGCCCCAGAGTCCGGTGGATGACGCAATTCGGCGCGCCTTGCGCTGGTTTAAGGAAAACGAGTACTTAAAATAGTCCTGCGTGATGCGAACTGACAGCCCAAGAAGTCCGGGCGGTCCGACACACGCTCAGCCATCGTTATCGATCCGTTCTCAGCTCACGGTGCAGGGGTAAATCAGTGCTGTCTTGGAAATCTCACATCCCTGCAAACTCCCGGATGCCTGTCGGAAATTTTTACAGTTAGAGTGCTAGTCTCGCAGATTGGATTTATAACTAGCAGATTTTTATATATATTATTTTAATGGCACGCATGTTGCTTTGATAATTGCACAAGGCTAGCAAATTTGTTCATATATCAACTGAGGCTTCAGGTATCCCAAGCAATATTTTAATTTCAAGCAACACTTTAATTTAAAAGGAGAGTGAAATGTTTAAGATTACGCGATTAGGCAAAACGCTAGCCACATGGGGCGTTGTAGCGACTATGGCGCTAACAGGCATGCAAAGTGCGGAGGCGATAATAGTTACCGAATGGACCTTTGACAATACCGACGGGTGGTATATGGCTGCTGTTACGCCGGGAACTGTCAATGGAACAGTGTTAAATTCTCTAGGTGATCCCACCGTGTTGGATTGGGGTACTGCATTTCCTGATCCTTCCGGCCCCAACAGCAGCCTGGTTCTTGGGAGCAATAATGGAATTGCCGGCAATCACACTGGGACTGTTTTTACTGCCTATGATGGCGTTATTGGCGCTGGTGCGATCAGCTCCGAGATTACACACAACAATAACGTGATCACGGGGGACTCTCTCAACCAGTTCGTTCTGTTGGGTACAATCAATCTTACTGCGGTGTTGCCGATACCTCCAGCCCCAGGCGACCCATTTCCTCCTGGTGGAGTAACTGTTCCCTTTAGCGGCTTTTTCTTTGAGAGCACAAACTCGGGATGCACGTTTCCATCCACATCAGTTTGTGATGACATCTTCGTGCTGACAAATCCCGAAGCGTTGGTGTTACCATTCACTTTCGCTGGCCAACAATATGAAGCATTTCTCCACGACTTTAATGATGCACTGGGGCCACTCAGCGCTGCGGCTTGCGCGGCAGCCGGCGCACCATCTGGATGTTTTGGGTGGCAAACGGTAGAAGGGGGAGTCAATGTGCTTCAAATGGAGCTTAACATCCGCGCCGTCCCCGAGCCGGGCAGCCTTGCTCTGCTTGCGCTTGGCTTAGTAGGTGTTGTTGTCACACTTCGCCGTAAAAGCAGGAGATTTGTCTAATTTTTAGTAGACTGGACAGCCCTGTGCTGACGGCCGCCCTGTGCAGGGCGGCCGTCTTTTATTGTGCGCCCAGAAGGTGCGTCAATTTGGCATCCCGAGAATCATCTACATATCCGGCATGGGGAATCATCTCAATAGCGTGCTTGCGCTAAAGCCTGCCGCCGTGGCTCCGCGCACCGGCTAATCCGGATCGTTGCGGGAAGCCTGAATCAAGAGCGAGCCTAGCGGCCGGCGAAGGCTGCGAGCGTGGGAAGCTGAGCCAGCACCAATTCGCCCCATGAACACGGTACATTCCACATTCTTATCACCGAGCAACCTATCAAGATGTTTGGCAAACGTTTCCGCTCTGTGCTGGACTTTGTCGGTCCGAGTAAACCGGATGCCCTGATCGATATATTTCCGGAAGATCAAAGGGGTGGTTTCCGGCTGTAACTGCAAGCCCAATTTTGTTGCAGCAAGCCAGAACCGCTGTATCGCCCGACCGGCACCCAGATAATCGTCGGCTGACACGGGGGCGCGGTCGCAGACGAGTGCGAAATGGGCACCACAGAAAAGCCCTGGAATTAGGTCCATCTCGATGCGAGCCAGCCAGGTGCCGGCTAGATAGCGGTTCAGGAAGGCGATGCGCGCCCAGCTGGCCATTGCCCATTCCATGATCCGGGTCAGCATCGGGTCTGTGCCCAGGGCTTGGTCCGGAATCCGGTCCTCGCTGAAGCGAGCGCGCCACTCGATAACCTTCCTGTGTTCTTCGTAGGCCTCGGGCATGGTGAGGCGAACGCCCGCATTGCGGAACATCAACACGGCGGTGCTCAGCCGGTTACCAAAGCCTTCCAGCCACATTACCCGATAGCCGTCGGGCAATGCGCCTTCAAGCACCTGCTTCTCCTTTGTCGAGAGGGCGCGTGTACGAAGGGGGCGGCGCTGCACGCTGCGTGTTCTGATATAGCTTATCAGAGAGTCAGCTGCTACGTCCGGCTCAGGAGCCAGGTGCACGTCGAAGGTAGGCAGATTGGGAGCGCTCCCGCCCCTTCGCATAGCCTCGGCTCGCAGGCCGTGCCCACTGGCGGCGATCGCCAGTGTTTCAAGCAGCGCGCCCAAGGCAATTTGGCTGGCGTTCCCCTGCAAGTCATACACACAGCTTTCGCCGATAAAACGACCGTGGACGACGACGTGGTGGTCATTGATGATTTCAAAGCGCCAGACTTGAGTATTATCGCCGCTCGGTGCCCAGCGGGCCAAATCGAGTATCTGCTCCATGGCTGTCTGTGGCTTATGCGGTAGTTGTTCCGTCGGGGCCTTCGTTTGAACCTTCTTGAACTGCCTTCGAGCGAAAAACAGGGCCAGTTGCTGAAGGGGATTGCTGTTGCCCCAAGGACGCCAGGTGTGGGCCAGCTTGCTGCGGTAAGCGTCGTATTGAAACCCGTGCGGGGCGCCGCGCACCTTGCCCCGCCCTAGCAGTATCTTGAGCGCCTCAGTGGCAGCGGCGCCGGCACAGAGTTCGCAAGCCATCGGCGTGGAAGGGCCACGCTGGGCGGCAAAATCCACCGCACTGGGGTCTACCAAGTAGGTCCGATGCAGTAGCGCCGGGACGAGGCCGATCAGAAAACGAATGGCTTGCTCTTCTTTCGTACAATCGGCCAGATGGAAGTACTCTTCGAAGCTCATACTTCCAGGCAGAAAGGTAAGCAGTCCAACCCCCATGCCGATCGGCCCAGACATGACCGCCGGGATACCGCGAGTTTTGCAGGCCTGATACACGACTCGTCTTGCGTCAAATGCGAAGAAATCAATGCCGTCTACAAACAGATCCACATCATTCAGAAACTCATTCACATTGTCGGCATTGATGGCCTGGTTGAAAGTGTGGATATCGAGTGCAGGGTTGATTTGCCGCGCCATCTCGGCCAGAACCTGTACCTTAGGGCGTCCGAGGCTCGCCATGTTGGCGCCGGCCTGGCGGTTGAAGTTCGGCAATTCAAACTCGTCAAAGTCGGCAATCTTGAACGCCCCAATGCCCAGCCGGGTGAGGGTCAACAGGTGACTCCCGCCAACTCCCCCCATGCCCGCAATCGCAATTCTCTTGGTTCTCAGTCGGGTTTGTTCATCACAGGTCAACCAGCCGATATTGCGTGAAAAGGCGGATTCGTAGTTAAATTCATGCTGCATCTTGACGATTCCCTGTTTTGGGTTAGTATAATAAATTCTAGAATTCGCGTAATCACGCCTGCCAAAATGCCCACCAAGCGTTTTTCTTCAAGCGTATATTTGAAACTTATATAATATATTATACATACGCAACGGAATTTCTGAAAAAGCAGTGTACAAGCCTCTAAAGATGCCAAGAGAAAGCAGATGGTTTGTTTCATTCCGGCCATGTTTTTTCTCGTTCATGGTTAGGCAAAATTGCCACGAATGAGCCTCCCCCAGAGATTACCTGCTGATAGAAGGAAGCGGCACTTGGGGAGTGCCGCAACCTTGATCCTCTTTGGCCGCTATCGCAAAGACGTTCGACTATACCTAATGTCTGAACCCATTAATCATGAAATATGCGTTGCGGATGTGTAGGTTGGGTTACGACGCAAAAAGCAGCGCCTGACCCAGCCTGCAAGATTTGGGGATATCGTAATGATCCCCGGTTATTTCAATGGCTTATTCTTGGCAAGCCGTCGAGTTGATCCAAGTGCCTAGAGTGTTTCCGAAACGCGAAAGGTGAAAAATGACGATCAGATTGAAAGTAGCACAGTCATCCCAGGAGTTGGAAGATCTATATAAACTTCGGGCTCAGGTCTACGCTGAGCAGGGCTATTTCACCACATTACATGGAAACCGCAGGTACCGGGAATATCTGGTTGATCGTTTCGACACATACCCGTATTGCGCCAACATCGTAGCTTACAATGATAAGTTGGAGCAAATCGGGACGTTGCGTATCAATATGTATACTGGCAATGGACTTCCTGCCGACGAGTACTTCGACTTTGCGCCCCACCGCCAAGAAATTTCAGAGGCGTGGAAAGCCGAGTTCGGGGAAGAGCCGCGCGTAGTTTGTGCCGGCATGCTTGCCGTGCGCAAGCAGTGGAGAAGACACAACGAAGTAATCCGTTCATTGTTCAAAATGGCCGGAAGCATCGCCCGAGGGTGGGACATAACGCATGTCATCGCGACGGTTAATTTCCAGAATCGCACTATGTATGAACGGATCGGGTTCAAGCCTTTAAGCGAACAGATCTGGATCGAAGAAATCGGCGAACACGTTGTGCCGATGGCCGTGCTGTTTGAGCAGTATTATCAATGGGCAGTCGGCGACCTGCCAGCAAAGAAACAGTGGATAAGTCCGTTTTTCACCCAGCATCAACGCTTGGTGGTAAAGGCTGGCGAATATATTTTCAAAGAAGGTGACCGAGCCGACGAAGCCTATCTGATTGACGACGGTTGCATCAAGATCTTCCGGCACGACGGGCAATCTCAGACTGAATTGATGTTGACGCTGCTGCGCAACGGAGACATATTTGGCGAACTAGCGCTCATTGATGCCGCACCGCGCTCCGCAAGTGCCGTTGCGGTGAGCAATTCAGAGTTGTTGGTGCTTCGGCGGGATGAATTCAACAAGGGTCTTGATGAGTTGCCGAGTAAATTCCACGATCTTTTGCATGTCTTGTCCGGTCGTCTGCGTCGCATGGATGAGTTTGCGACGGTGTTGGTCTCCGGATCGGATAACCAACGCTTGCAGTTTGCGCTCGAACGATTTCGTGAAGCTGCAAATGAAGATAGCAAGCATCTCCGCATGTATACGGTGAAAGCCGGCCCCGTCGATCTCGCCCAGTTCGCAAGAGTTAGCGAGAATCACGCAACGCAGTTCTTGAACGAACTTGTCAGCCAGGGGTTATGTGAGTTCGACGGGCGCCAGATTCGATTTTCGGAATTGTTGGCAGATCAGGTTCCAAACAGTTCATCTTGGGAATACAGCAGTTCATGACCTCGCGTTCGTCGGTGCGTCATGCGGCAGCCTCGTGCCGAACATCAACGCTTTTAGCCCACGAAGCTGGAAATAGCTGGTGTGACCTTCGACGTGCGGCTGGAGACGGCATCCGCGTTCAACCTTTAACTGTCTAGGATGGCGAGTAGGCGCGTCCGGATATCTACCCCAACCCTTGGCTCTTGGAAAACTGGTCGCTTACTCAGCAGTGTGGATATGGCGGGCACGTGGTTCGTGTAGACAGAGAATAGAGCAACCAGTAATAATACAAAAATTGAGGACACAAAATGCTATTCTGGCAGAAAAAACCCCGAGTTACGAAAGATCCATAGACTGGTTCAAACAGCATATGGTCACCGATCAGGACATTATCATGCATACCAAAGAGCTCGTGCCATATCCGGAACTAACAGGGTATCTCATCCCAACCTTATACAACTGGGGTGAGCAGGAGCTGGCAAGAACTTGCACCCGATGGCTGCTTTCTATACAACTGCCGGATGGCACATTCCCTCCCCGGACCGCGTGCCCTTACCTTCGATACCCGTCAGATCATGCACGGGCTGTGTGCAGCACTGTACGACATGGATGGCATTGAACATCCGCTGCGCATGGCATGTGTCGGGGTGGTGGTGCAGATTGACGCTAATGGTAGCGCCTCACCACGCCCTCGACTGAACTCTGGACAGATATCGCCAAAGACCTCATCCACACCTATGTGCTTCCGCCACTCATTCAAGCGGGCAAGTTGTTGGGCGTTCCGGAATATATCGAGGCTGCAGATACTGTACTATCCTACTACAGACAGCAGGATGCGCTGGTACCGTTCAACCGTCTTGAGCATTTCCACGCCTATGCCATGGAGGCACTGTGGGAACTCGGAGAGGTCGAACTGGCAACCCGAGCCATGGCAGACGTGGCAAGATGTCGGCGGCCGAAAGGTACGAGAATCCCCGACTACATGCATGTGGAGGACTTGTGCGAAGCTCACTGCTTGGCACTGGAACGTCTGCTGGATGGAGACAGTAGCGCTGCCTACAACTTGGGCAATGGCAACGGCTTCTCTGTGCAAGAAGTGATCGACACGGCGACCCGCATTGTAGTTAAGCCCATCCAGGTCAAGGATGGCGCACGGCGCACGGGCGACCCCGCCAGCCTGCTAGCGGATGCCAAAACAGCAAAGCAAGTGATGGGGTGGGTGCGTTATCCGGAACTTGAGTCGATCATCCACCATGCCTGGCAATGGGAACAACGTCAAAGACGTACAAACCTAAACACCAATCTATGAACCTCGGCCAAAGCATCCGCCACGGCGCAACCTGGCTGTTCATTGGTAATACAGGCAGCCGTGGATTATCTTTTTTATTTGGCATCGTGCTTGCCCGATTGCTGGCTCCCTCGGATTTCGGCATGCTGGTCACCATCTCGGTTTTTACCGGTCTCGCCGGGTTCATCTCGGGAGGCGGCATGGGGCAAGCACTGGTGCGCGCCAAGGAAGTGAAGAAACAGGATTACGATATCGTCTTCACCCTTCAGATCATCATCGGCAGCCTGATCTATGCTGGCTTCTTCTTTGCTGCCCCATGGTTCGCCAAATGGTATGACACTCCCCTGTATGCCGATCTGTTGCGCGTCTCCGCGCTATCTTTTATCTTTCGCCCTTTCATTAACATGCCTAGCAGCATTCTGTACCGGGAAATGCGTTTTAAAGAACAATCTGCCGTAAAGATTTCCACCCTACTGATTTCCAGCTTCGTCAGCATTGGTATGGCCTATGTTGGTTATGGAGTTTGGAGCCTGATTATTGGTGGTATCGCCGGCTCTGCTGCAAGTGCTCTCCTGCTTGCGCCTCTAGCAAAATGGCGGCCCGGTTGGTCGCTGGATTTGCGACGGGGAAAGGATATTGCGCGTTATGGTTTATTGATGTCTGTGACCGATATTTTCGATTATCTCAGAAACCGAGTCAGCGTCTTCATTCTTTCCCGCACACTCGGCCCCGAAAGCGTCGGTTTGTACAACAAGGGTGAAAGCTTGGCCAGTATGCCCCATTCATTCATCACCGGATCGGTATATCAAGTCCTATTT
>JBARHM010000193.1:0-9589 GCA_049799235.1 Gallionella sp. | reverse complement strand
GGAATGACGACTTATTCGGCGGTTCCTTAGGTTATAGGGCACCTCTACAAATTCAAATCATCAAGCGCCGCAGTAAGCCAGCGTAAGGCCATTACTTACTTTTGTTTGGCAAAAAAAGCTTCAACTTCATTTTCACTGGCGAATTCGCCACGATTTGCCGCTGAAATCCTTTGGCTCAGCACTTCGATGTAGTGGCGATCAGCGGCAAGATATCCTGTAAGGGCTTCGTGGATGATTTCAGACTCTGACCGGTTTGTTTCTTCAGCCAGTTGGTGAAACTTCCGCTGCAATTCCTGTTCGATAACTAGAGTCTCCATTGCAATTTACCTCCTTCACTAGATATTCACGTATTGTATCTTCACGCACCAATCAAGTCATACTCACTAAGGCAACAAAAACAGGTTCAAAAGGTAGGTCAAACTTGGGGTGCCTTTGATTCTGTTCCTGGCCCGGAACGACGGATTTTCAGAAGCGCATGCAATACCTCGTCAGCGGCAGGCAGCACGAAGAATTCCGGGTTATGCAGGTCCGCCTTGTTGTAGCGCAGCTCCTGTCCGGCAGCATCGCACACCGCGCCGCCCGCCTCGTTCACGACCGCATGCGCGGCGGCGGTATCCCATTCCATCGTCGGGCCCAGGCGCGGATAGAAATGCGCCTCGCCTGCTGCCACCAGGCAGAACTTCAGTGAGCTGCCCATGCTGATGGATTCGTGTGCTCCGAGCATGTCGAGCAGCGCTGCGGTGCGTGCATCGCTGTGCGAGCGGCTGGCGACGACCTTGATGGTTTGCCCTGCCTGATGCAGCATGACCTTGATCGGTCGTGCGGCAGTTTTGCCGCGCTGCACGAATGCGCCCGCACCGTGGGTCGCGTAATAGCAAACGTCCAGCACCGGCGCATACACTACACCCATGACCGGGATGCCATTGTCGATCAGCGCGATGTTGACGGTGAATTCGCCGTTGCGCTTGATGAATTCCTTGGTGCCGTCGAGCGGGTCCACCAGCCAGTAGCTAGTCCATGATTTGCGCTCGGCATAGGGGATGTCGGCGGCTTCTTCGGAGAGGACGGGCAGATCCGGCGTGAGTTTTTTCAGGCCTGCGACGATGATCCGGTGCGAGGCCAGGTCCGCCAGCGTGAGCGGGGATTCATCTGCCTTGCTGCTCACTCCCGCATCCCCGCTGCGATATACCGCCATGATCGCCTTGCCCGCATCGCGTGCGAGTAGGACGACCTGGGGAAAAAGTTCTTTACGCTGGTTGGCAGTCAGATGCCGCTGCGGATTGTTTTTATCATCGGCATGCATGACAGCCCGGGATCGTGGATCACTCATTGGCGTTCTCCAGCAGGCCCTTTTGTTCTGCTTCGCGTTTAAGCGCTTCGATCTCTGCGCGCAGTTGCTCATATTCCTGCATCTTGTATTTGAGAAAGCGCACCGTCATGCGCGCCTTTTCTTCGACACCGTGCGGCGTGAGCAGATAGGCATATGCCAGTTTATTGTCGCTGTTGCGGAAATTATTGACTTTCAGCAGGCCTTTTGCGACCAGCGCGTTCAGGCAGAAATTGACCTTGCCCAGGCTGACGCCAAGGCGTTTCGCCATGTCTCTCTGCGAAAGATCGGGATTGTCTTCCAGTGTCTTGAGCAGGCCGTAGCTGGTATTTTCGTCGAACATGGGGAGTGCGTTCATTTGATGAACGCGCATTACAACAGCCTTTGCGGGGTGCTGTCAAGCGTGTAGGAGCGGGCCATGCCCGCGACCATATGTACTGGATCGCGGGCATGGCCCGCTCCTACATTTAGTGCAGCGCCTGATTGACTTTGATTAGATCTTCTTCGCCCAGTGTGCCTACTGCAGCTTTCAGGCGCAGCTCGCTGATCAGGTAGTTGTACTGGGACTGGTACAGGTCGCGACGGGTCGCGAAAAGCTGTTGCTGCGCGTTCAGCACGTCGAGGTTGGTGCGCACGCCGACTTCCTGTCCCAGTTTGCTGGCTTGCAGCACGCTTTCGCTGGAAGCCAGGGCTTGCTTCAAAGCGTCGACCTGGGACATGCCGCTGACCACGCCCAGATAGGCCTGACGGGTCTGGTTCGCGACGGTACGGTGGGCGTTTTCCAGTTCCTGTTTGGCGCGCTCGTAATTGGCTTCCGCTTCGCGCCATCTGGAATTTACAACACCGCCCTGGAACAACGGCAGGTTAAGTTGCACTCCCACGTTCTTGTTGATGATATCGAGACCCAATCCAAGAGTGGTGGCGCTGGCATTGTTTTTGTTTCGTGAATAGTTCGCCACCAGGTCCACGGTCGGGTAGTGTCCGCCGCGATTGCGCGCCACTTCCTTTTCCGCAAGTTCGGCTGCCGCCTTGGCGGTGGCGATTTGCGGATTGGTCAGTCTCGCGTCTTCGACCCATTTTTCCATGTCAGCGGGCTGGGGTGCTTCAAGCTTGAAATCCTTGCCCAAAGGCTTGAGATCCTGCGGCATCGCATTGATCAGTTGCTGCAAAGCGCGGCGCTTGTTCTCCAAGTCGTTCTGCACCGCGATCTGTTGAGCGCTGGTCAGGTCGTAGCGCGACTGGGCCTCAAGGGTATCGGTGATCGTAGCGCTGCCCACTTCGAAGTTGCGTTTGGCTTGTTCGAGCTGTTCGGAGATGGCGGTCTTTTGCGCTTCGGCAAGCTGCACGGTGTCCTGCGCGATCAGCACATCGAAATAGGCTTGCGAGACGCGCAACACCAGATCCTCTACAGCGGTCATGAATTGCGCCTCGGTTTGCAGCACCTGCAATTCTGCCTCGGTATATATCGTCCAGTTCTGCTGGCGGAACAACGGTTGCACCAGACTCACACCGTAGCCATTGCTGTTGAATTGATTGTTGAGGGTCGAACCAGACAACGTGGAGTCCTGACTATTATATGAGCTGTTCGCTGTGAGGTTGATCGTGGGCATCAACAGGGAGCGCCCCTGCGGCAGCTTTTCCAGCCCGGCTTGCCGCGCGGCCTTTGCGCTGGCGAATACTGGATCGTTGGCCTGAGCGTTGAGGAAAGTCTCCAGCAGATCTGCGGCGTGCGCCCAGCTACTTGCTCCGAGCAGAGTCACCAGGATCAGTCTTGCAGGATTAAATTTCATCGAAATTTTATGCAGCTAGTATATTAGATTGTGCTAATACTACAGATTACTGTCAGGTTACGCAATCCCGGCCTGATAGTTCAGAACACGAACCGCTTGGGCTGTTGCGCATTTTGCAGCGGCGCAACACAGGTTTCCATGATGTTGACGGTGTGAAAGATATCCGGTGCGACGCGGGTGATCAGTTTCGCTTCCATCACCGGCGCATCGCCGACGATGGCGAACAGACGGCCGCCGATCTTCAGGCTGTTCTGAAATGCCTCGGGCAACACCGGCGTTGAACCGGTCAGCACGATCACATCATATTGTTCGCCATTGCCCCAACCGTGCGATGCATCGCCCATCTCAAGGTTGATGTTATCGCGGTGCATGGCTATCAGATTCTGTCCGGCCGTGGCGCTCAACTGCGGCACGATCTCCACCGAGGTGACATGCCCGGCCAGCGCAGACAGCAGCGCGGTCAGATAACCGCTGCCGGTGCCCACTTCAAGCACCTTGTCGTTGCGCGTGAGATCTAGTTCCTGAATGGTGCGCGCTTCCAGTTTGGGCTGCCACATGTATGCCCCGCGACCCAGCGGGATCTCCAGGTCTGCAAATGCCAACCCCTTCATGTCCTTCGGCACGAACAGTTCGCGGCGCACGTGCCTGAGCAATTCCAGGATACGACCGTCCAGCACATCGCACGGGCGTATCTGTTGTTCTATCATGTTGAAGCGCGCTTGTTCCACGTTCTGCATCTCCCCCTCCTGAATCGCTGCATTCGCTATATTTGAATTCTGACGGCAGTATAGCAACACACCCCTGCACGCTCAACAATACCCTGACCTGGCACAGCATACTCCAGTTGTTCTGCGTCTGCTGCGCCAGACCCCGATTGCTGGTGCCGATCGCTGGGGACGCTGCTGCTGTATCAGCCGATGATGCGACCCCATGGATGACATGCCCAAATTTGCTTTTCATCCTCCTTTCCAGTACTTTGCACAACTCGCTAGGGGTCTTCGCGCGCGCTGCGCACGGAGTGAGATACACCCTTTGAACCTGTGCGGGTAATGCCGCAAAGGGAAGCATCCACGCGATGCTTCTCCATCATTAGGAGCATCATCATGAACACTCCATTCATCAGCACCAGATTCCTCGCCGAAGATGCGCACGTCGATGCGGCGGCGGTCAAGCCTTTGCCAAATTCACGCAAGGTATATGTACAAGGCAGCCGCCCCGATCTGCAGGTGCCGATGCGCGAGATATCCCAGGCTGAAACTCCCGCGAGCATGGGTGCGGAAAAGAACCCGCCGATATATGTATATGACTGTTCCGGTCCTTATACCGATCCTGCGGTGAAGATCGACATCCGCGCTGGCCTGGCCGCGCTGCGCGAAGGCTGGATTACCGAGCGCAGCGACACCGAAGCGCTGAGCGAGCTCACTTCCGAATATGGGAACCAACGCCTGAACGATCCCGAACTGGCGGAGATGCGCTTCGATCTCAAGCGCGCGCCGCGGCGCGCCAAGGCTGGAAGGAACGTCACGCAGATGCACTACGCCCGCGCCGGAATCATCACACCTGAGATGGAATATATCGCGATTCGCGAGAACCAGCGCCGCGAAGGACTTTCCGAGATGCTGCGTACCCAGCATCCCGGCGAGAATTTCGGCGCGCACATGCCGAAACAGATCACGCCGGAATTCGTGCGCAGCGAAGTCGCCGCCGGCCGCGCGATCATCCCGGCGAACATCAACCATCCCGAATCCGAGCCGATGATCATCGGCCGAAATTTCCTGGTAAAGATCAACGCCAACATCGGCAACTCCGCGCTGGGATCGAGCATCCAGGAAGAAGTGGAGAAGATGACCTGGGCGATCCGCTGGGGCGGCGACACGGTGATGGACCTCTCCACCGGCAAGAACATCCACGAGACGCGCGAGTGGATCATCCGCAATTCGCCGGTGCCTATCGGGACAGTGCCCATCTACCAGGCGCTGGAGAAGGTGAACGGCAAGGCCGAAGACCTGACCTGGGAGATCTTCAAGGACACGCTGATCGAGCAGGCCGAACAGGGCGTGGACTATTTCACGATCCACGCCGGAGTGCTGTTGCGCTACGTGCCGCTGACCGCAAAACGCATGACCGGCATCGTGTCACGCGGCGGCTCCATCATGGCAAAGTGGTGCCTGGCGCATCACAAGGAAAGTTTCCTTTACACCCATTTCGAGGACATCTGCGAGATCATGAAAACCTACGATGTGAGCTTCAGCCTTGGCGACGGCCTGCGCCCCGGCTCGATCTACGATGCCAACGATGAAGCGCAACTCGGTGAATTGAAAACGCTGGGCGAACTCACCCAGGTCGCCTGGATGCAAGATGTGCAGGTGATGATCGAGGGACCCGGCCATGTGCCGATGCACCTGATCAAGGAGAACATGGACCTGCAACTCAAGTGGTGCCACGAAGCGCCGTTCTACACGCTGGGCCCGCTGACGATGGACATCGCGCCCGGCTACGACCACATCACTTCGGCGATCGGTGCGGCGATGATAGGCTGGTATGGCACCGCGATGCTGTGTTACGTCACACCCAAGGAACATCTCGGTTTACCCGACAAGGATGACGTGAAGGAAGGCATTATCACCTACAAGATCGCCGCGCACGCCGCCGACCTGGCCAAGGGTCATCCCGGTGCGCAGATCCGCGACAACGCGCTGTCCAAAGCACGCTTCGAATTCCGCTGGGAAGACCAGTTCAATCTCGGCCTCGACCCTGACAAGGCGCGCGAATTCCACGACGAGACGCTGCCCAAGGAATCCGCCAAGGTCGCGCATTTCTGCTCGATGTGCGGCCCGCATTTCTGCTCGATGAAGATCTCGCAGGACGTGCGCGAATTCGCGGCGAAGGAGGGTGTTTCCGAACAGGAAGCACTGGAAATGGGGATGGAAGTAAAATCGATCGAGTTCGTAAAGAAGGGCGCGGAGATTTACAGCAAGGCGTAATTTGAAAAATCTGCATCACCCCATCAACCACTGAAGTTCAGCATAGATAAGGAGAAGATCATGGCAGCAGACAGCGTTTATCGCATCACCGAACTAGTCGGTACCAGCACTAAATCCTGGGAGGATGCCGCCGCGAACGCGGTCAACGTTGCCTCACATACCTTGCGTGAACTGAGGATTGCTGAGGTGATCAAACTGGACATGGTGGTCGAAGACGGCAAAGTGGCCGCTTACCGTGCGAGAGTAGCCCTGTCTTTCAAGTACGAACCCAAGAAATAGTATCTCGGGAAAAATAATATTTCCGGGAAATAATACATCCGGTTTGCCGGTTGCGCATTGCCATGGGTACCGGCAAATCTTGTGCGCAAGCCTTTCTGCTGCATGTGCGGCAGAAATCAGCCCCACATCTGCCAGCGGACCGGCCTTTTTGTAGAAAGTTCTTCGTCTAGGGTAGTTTATGGATCTGATTTACTGGAAAGCCCTGATATTGGGCATCGTCGAAGGACTGACCGAATTTCTGCCGATCTCTTCCACCGGACATTTGATCCTGGTCGGCGATTTGCTCAACTTCAACGACGAGCGCGGCAAGGTGTTCGAGATCGTGATCCAGTTCGCCGCGATCCTGGCAGTGTGCTGGGAATATCGCGCCAAGCTGGGCTTGGTCGTCAGCGGTCTGGTGCATAAGCAGGCGGCCGCACAGCGCTTCACGCTCAATCTGGTCATCGCATTCCTGCCCGCAGCCTTTCTCGGATTGCTGTTCGCCAGCAAGATCAAGGCGCACTTGTTCGCGCCGGTTCCGGTGGCACTGGCTTTCATCGTCGGCGGCCTGGTAATACTGTGGGCGGAAAAGCGCGATCACAAGATCAGCGTCGAAACAGTCGATGATATGGGCTGGAAGGATGCATTGAAGGTGGGCTGCGCGCAGACACTGGCGCTGATCCCGGGCACTTCGCGCTCTGGCGCGACCATCATCGGGGGGCTGCTGTTAGGTCTGTCGCGCAAGGCGGCCACCGAGTTCTCGTTCTTTTTGGCTATCCCCACACTGACCGCAGCATCATGTTATGAGTTGGTGAAATACCGCGACCAGTTTCATACACACGACTGGTGGCTGTTCGCGGTGGGAGGGGCGTCATCATTCGTCAGCGCGTTCCTGTGCGTGCGCTGGTTGCTTCGCTTCATCAGCCGCCACGACTTCAGCGCGTTCGCATGGTATCGCATTGTGTTTGGGTTCATCGTGCTGGGCACTTCTTACAGTGGCATGGTTAACTGGTCAGCAACTTAGGGGATGATGCAAATGACATCCCGGTGTCATAATCTTGTTACATAATCACAATCGGAGATTCACAACATGGCAAGAATGGTGCATTGCATAAAACTTGGTCGCGAGGCCGAAGGGCTGGATCGCCCGCCTTATCCGGGCGCGCTGGGTCAGCGCATTTTTGAAAACGTTTCCAGGGAAGCCTGGCAGGGCTGGCTCAAATTCCAGACCATGCAGGTGAACGAGAACCGTCTCAACCTCGCCGATGCGGCAGCGCGCAAATTTCTTGCCACGATGATGGAGAAATATTTCTTTGGCGATGGGGTAGCGATGCCCGAGGGATATGTGCCTCCCAAAAGCTGACGGGTTTAGCCTTGCCTAAAAAATTCGTAGCGCAGCAATTCCTGAATCGCGAGCTTGGCCAGCTTGAGTTCAATCGCCGCGTGCTTGCGCAGGCTGAGGACACGAGTATTCCGTTGCTGGAGCGTTTGATATACCTGTGCATCGTCAGCAGCAATCTTGACGAGTTTTTCGAGATACGCGTCGCCGGGCTCAAAGAACAGATCAAGCTCGGCGGCATCACCACCACTGCGGACGGCCTGACCGCGCAACAAACCCTCAAGCTGGTGCACGAGCAGACACATCCGCTGATAGCACGGCAATATGAATTGTTTAACATGGATATCATCCCGGCGCTTGCCGGGCTAGGCATCAAGTTTCTGCGCCGCACCCAATGGACCGAAGCGCAACAGGCATGGGTCAAGGATTTTTTCTTCCGCGAAGTGATGCCGGTGCTGACCCCGATCGGGCTCGACCCCGCGCACCCCTTTCCGCGAGTCATCAACAAGAGTTTGAACTTTGCCGTGGAACTGCAAGGCAAGGATGCCTTCGGGCGCAACTCGACTCGCGCCATCGTGCAGGCCCCGCGCGTGGTGCCGCGCACCATCGCAATGCCGCCGGATATCAGCGGCTGCGAACATGGTTTCGTATTTCTATCATCGATCCTGCATGCTCATGTCGGTGAACTCTTCTCCGGCATGGACGTGCTGGGCTGCTACCAGTTCCGCGTGACGCGCAACAGCAACCTGTTCGTGGATGAGGAAGAAGTCAAAAACCTTCGCCTCAGTCTGCAGGGCGAATTGCCGCAACGCCATTTTGGCGATGCGGTGCGTCTTGAGATTGCCGACAATTGCTCGGCACAAATCGCGGAGCTGTTGCTCAAGGAATTTAACCTTGCACCCGAAGATCTGTATCGCGTGCATGGGCCGGTGAATCTGGTGCGGCTGATGAGAATCCCGGATCTGGTGGCGTGCGACGATCTGAAGTTTCCTGCCTTTGTACCCGGCGTACCCAACGTGCTGCAAAAAAAGGGCGCGGATATATTCAAGGTGATGCGCAAAAGCGATCTGCTGCTGCACCATCCTTTTCAATCCTTCAAGCCGGTGATCGATTTCATCCAGCAGGCTGCCAGCGATCCGAGAGTGGTCGCCATCAAGCAAACCGTCTACCGCACCGGCGCAGACTCCGCCTTGATGGAAGCGCTGATCACTGCCGCGCAACACGGCAAAGAGGTGACGGTGGTCGTCGAACTGCTGGCACGTTTTGATGAAGAGGCCAACATCAATTGGGCGACCCGTTTGGAGGAAGTTGGCGCACATGTGGTTTACGGAGTGGTCGGGCACAAGACTCACGCCAAGATGCTGATGGTGGTGCGCCGCGAAGAAGGCAAGTTGCGCCGCTATGTGCACCTCGGCACCGGCAACTATCATCCGCGAACAGCCCGGCTTTACACCGACTTTGGCCTGTTCACCTGCAACGAAGAGGTCTGTGCGGATGTGAACGAAGTGTTCAGCCAGCTCACCAGTCTCGGCAAGGCACGCACTCTTAACCAGTTGTGGCAATCGCCGTTTTCCATGCACCTGGCGGTATTGCGCGCCATTCGGAACGAAACCAGCCTCGCCCAATCGGGCAAGCGCGCCCAGATCATCGCCAAGATGAATGCCTTGCTGGAACCGGAAACCATTACCGCGCTTTATGAAGCCTCGAAGGCTGGTGTGAAGGTGGATCTGATCGTGCGCGGCGTGTGCGCGCTTCGACCAGGTGTGCCGGGATTATCGGAAAACATCCGGGTTCGCTCGGTGATCGGGCGGTTTCTCGAGCATACCCGCATCTTCTATTTCCGCAACGATTTGAAGCATGACGTTTATCTCTCCAGTGCGGACTGGATGGA
>JBARHM010000192.1:0-5802 GCA_049799235.1 Gallionella sp. | reverse complement strand
TGAATAACCCGTGCCGAAATCGTCCATCGAGAATTGCACGCCGAGCTGCTTCAGATTATGCATTTTTGCGATCGTATCATCGATGTCGTCCAGCACCACGCTCTCGGTCAGTTCGAGTTTGAGCCGGTTCGGGACGGCGCCGGTCTTGATCAGCGCCTGGCGCACTTGGTCGACGAAGTCCGGTTGGTGGAACTGGCGCCCGCTCACGTTGATCGCGAGTTTCAGTTCACATGCCAGCGGGTTTGCTTCCCATGCCTTGAGCTGGACACAGGCCGTTTCCAACACCCACAATCCGATGGGTATGATCAGCCCGGTCTCTTCCGCAAGCGAAATGAATTCTGCCGGCATTACCACCCCTCTCATCGGATTTATCCAGCGTATCAGCGCTTCAGCGCCAATGGGCTGGTTGTCTGAATTTACCTGTATCTGATAAAACAGTGCAAAATGTTTCTGGGAAAGTGCGTTGCGCAAGTCAACTTCAAGCAAGGTGCGACTTTCAAGCACGGCCTGCATCGATGGATCGAAGAACTGCAGCGCATTACGTCCGCAGGCCTTGGCCTGGTACATCGCGGTATCGGCCCGTTTGAGCAGTTCGTCCACGGTGATCTCACGATCGCGGAACAAACTGATGCCGATGCTGCACGAGCTGTGGTGCTCGATCTCACCCAACCGGTATGGCAGGTTGAGGGTATTGCGGATCTTTTCTCCCACCGCTCTAGCCTGGCCGGCGGCTTGATCCAGTTCCGCACCCAGTCCTTCCAGCATGACAACAAACTCATCTCCGCCCAATCGGGCTACGCTATCCGCTCCGCGCACGCATTCCTGCAGACGCCGGGCGGTTTCGATCAACAGCAGGTCTCCGACATCGTGGCCCCTGGTATCGTTGAGCACCTTGAAGTTATCCAGGTCTATGAACAGAATGGCGCCGTGATCGAGCTTGCGGGTGCCGGCAGTCATTGCATGGCGCAGGCGGTCCACCAGCAGCCGCCGGTTGGGCACTTTGGTGAGTGCATCATAGAATGCAAGCTGGTGTATCTGCTCTTCCGCCTGCTTGCGCATCGTGATGTCGGAAAATACCGAGACATAATGGGTCACGTGATTATCGTCATCTGAAACGACAGCCGTGGTAGTAAGCCATGCCAGATATACCTCGCCATTCTTGCGGCGGCTCTTGATCTCCCCCTGCCAGAATTTATTTCTGGCGATCTCATTCCACATGCCGGGGTAGAAATCCTTGTCATGCAGCCCGGACTTGAGCATCTCGGGAGTCTGGCCGATCGCCTCCTCGGCACTGTAGCCGGTCAAGCGTGTGAAGGCGCTATTGACGCGGATGATACGCTGGTTCAGATCGGTGACCAGGATACCTTCCTGTGTCTCAAAAGCCGTGGCCGCGATGCGCAGTTGTTGGTCTTCCTCCCTGATTCGGTAATAGGCGTACACACCATATCCGAGCATCAGCATCGCCGCCAGGAACAGGAGTGCCCGGTACTGGCTGGCACTGTGCTGTCGCTCGTTATAATAATCCAGATAGAGCTGTTCCAGCCCGGTTCCGACGTGGTGTTTCTGGGGAGAACTGAGCAGTCCGAGAATTTCCTTCATGCTCTGTTCGTTCTCGACAATGATGTTGGTGTGCTTCAGGGCAAGCATTGCAGGTGTTTTGCTGCGATAAGACAAGCCGGGAATGTTGCGGCCTATCGTGTGTACCGCCTCCTTCAGGATCTCGCGAGTTCGCTCATCTTTATTGAGCACCGTCAACAGCGCATCACGAAGCAGCAATTCGAATTGCTCATGCTGGTCGGCACGAGGTAACTGCGCCAGTAAATCATCGATAGTTCGCGGCAGATATATCAGCGAGTTTTTGATCAACGCATTATTGGATTTGAATTCCTCCAGCGCGGCAGCCTTCAGTTCTATCTCATGCTGCACTATGCTCAATTCCCGTCTTACTTCCGGGGTATCCGGCAAGGAACCATTTTGGAGATGATGTTCCAGCAGCATGCCGAGCGCCATCATGCGCTGCATGATGGCGACCACCCCATCATAGTCATGCAGCAACTTATAATAGTGCTGCAGTACTGCCTCGCCCAACTCGATATCGCGCGTTTGCAACTCGCGAAGGTCTCCCGCCAGTGAATTGTGCGTGTCCGGATCGACGGGCTGCGCCTTGACGAACAAGAACAGCAAACAGGCCACCGCCACACCAGGAATGACGAGCCGCCTGAGATATCTTCTTATAGTCCGGCTTTCGACTGATCCGGTCATTCGGCTGTATCGCCTTGCGGGTGCCCGGACATAACCAGCGACTTGGCGGGTGTTAACCAGCGGCTTATGTCTCCGTCTTTTGGTGACTTAGCCGAATGGCTATGCAAAGCTGTTTGCCCGCCTTGTCGAATGGCTAGAGGTTCCACCAAAAGCTTTTCGTCATATATGCCGGTCAGGGTATTGAGAAACTTGACGATTCTGGTTACTTCACCAGATGTCAATTTCACGCCCAGTTGATATTTGCCCATGATGGTGACCGCCTGTTCCAGGGTTTTGGCCGAAGCGTCGTGAAAATAAGGCGCGGTCAAAGCCACATTGCGCAATGACGGCACACGGAACTCATAGCGATGTTCTTCGATCCCGGTGATATTGTAACGGCCGAAATCGACTTTCTGCACATTGCCCCGCTGCGCAAAATAATCGTCGACCACGCCGATCTTTTCATACATGTTGCCGCCCACATTCCTGCCCTGGTGGCAACTGATGCAGCCGAGAGATTTGAACAGCTCGTAACCTGCCCGTTCATCACCATCCAGAACGTTTTTGTCGCCCCGTAAAAAGCGGTCGAATTTCCCGTTCGGAGTGGTAAGAGAACGCTCAAAAGTGGCAATCACATCCTTGATAGCTTTTTTCCCAATTCCGTCCGGGTAGACAGCCTTGAAGTCACGGCGATAATCCGCATCCCCGCCCAGTTTGGCAATCACTTCGTCCCAGTTCGAACCCATTTCACAGGGACTGTTCATCGGGAAGTCGATCTGATCTTCCAGCGTGGCAACGCGCCCGTCCCAGAACATTCTGAAATTGAACCCGCTGTTGAACACGGTCAGCGTATTGACCTTTTCCTCTTTCCCGGCAATACCAGACGAACGCGGCAAACCGTCCATCCCGCCATTGGCAAGATTGTGGCAGTTTGAGCAGGCAACTGTATTGTCGTGGGAAAGTCGAGGATCATGAAACAGGCGTCTGCCCAGAGCCACCTTGCGCGCATCAAGTTTCATTTCGAGCGGTATCGGGGTGATCGGTTCCTGAAAGTTAACGTGTTGTTCGATCTGCTCCGGCCTGTCTTTCTGCTCAACATGACCGGGAGCCGAATACCAGAAATAATACGTCACCAGCGCCAGTCCGGACAAAGCTATCAACACACCACCAGACTTCCTAACCATGCTGCGTCCTTGCTCGATAACCCATATTTGGCAGACCCGTAGTTGGCAGAGCGATTATTTCCACCCGCATCGGATCTTCAAGCGAGCTTGCTCCGGGTGTTGGGATAATACACCGGGATAAAGACTCGCGCTAAGGTGGTAGTCAATTCGAGGGTACGTGGATGATTAATGCAGCAGCAAGGATTGCTGAACGGATACCGCGCAAACCGACATCAGCGAGCCGGGCAACAAGCCTAGCAACAGCACACCCAAACTGTTAACACTGATCAGCAGAGCGGTATCCTGCCCGAAAATGATCGGGGAATGACTTTCAGGCGCATCGAAATACATCAACTTGACGATGCGCAGATAGTAGAACGCGCCGATCAGAGAGAACAGCACTGCTGCGACAGCCACCCAGACATGACCCGCCTGCACCACGGCATTCAACACGGAAAACTTGGCGTAAAAACCGACGGTGGGTGGCACTCCGGCCATGGAGAACATCAGTAGCAGCATCAGAAAAGCCAGCCATGGACTGCGCTGGCTGAGTCCCTTGAAATCGCTGAGGGAATCGGCCTCGAAGCCCTCGCGCGACAGCAGCATGATCATGCCGAATGCGCCCAATGACATCAGCACATAAATGACGGTATAGAACATGGCCGATCCATAACCTTCGATACCAGCACTCAAAAAGCCAAGCAGCATGAAACCCATGTGGGCGATGGTAGAGTATGCGAGCATGCGTTTGAGGTTGGTCTGTGCAATCGCGGTAATGTTGCCGATGGCCATCGAGGCGATCGAAAGAATGATCAGCATGCCAGACCAATGCTGCCACAGCGGTTGCAAGCCCTCCACCAGTATACGGGATACAAAAGCGAACGCGGCCAGTTTTGGAGCCGAGCCGATCAGCATCGTCATCGCCGTGGGTGCGCCATGATAAACGTCCGGTACCCACATGTGGAAAGGCACAACCCCCAGCTTGAATGCCAGCCCGGAAACCACGAATGCCAGCCCAAACACCAGCAAGACTTGGTTTGCTTCGCCGGACAGGATCGCACTTGATATCACACTTAGTTCCAATGAACCGGTCGCGCCATACAGCATGGACATGCCGTACAGCAGCAAGCCGGAAGCCAGCGCGCCAAGAATGAAGTATTTCATTGCCGCCTCGGTGGCAATGGCCGAGTCGCGTTGCAGGGCAACCATCGCATACAGGCTCAGTGAAAGCAACTCAAGACCCAGATACAGCGTCAGAAAATGGTTGGCGGAGATCATCACCATCATGCCGAGCATGGCAAACAGCGCCAACACCATGAATTCTCCGCTGAACAGGCCGCGCAAGGTGAGGTACCGGCGCGAATACACCAGCATCATCGCAACAGCCAGATAGGTCAGCAGTTTCAGCACATCGGACATCAGATCATCCACAAACATGTTGCCGAAGGCATATGTCACACCTTGAACATGCGTACCCACCGTGATGAGCGAACAACCCAGCAAGGTGAGTTGCACCAGCAGGAAGGTGGCCGTCCTGGCTTGTTGTTTGATCAACAGATCCGCGATCAGAATCACACACGCCATGATCAGCAGAAATATCTCTGCACCGGCCGGCATCAATTTAGTCATCAGATCCATATTCGTCTCAAAATCATTCGTTAGTCGTCAGTATCTGGCTGGTAGTAGGGCTAACCAACAACAAATTAGCTTTAGCCTTGTTATTTCTTCTGTCCCCTGATTAAGGCAGTTTGGAACGAGCCACATGTACAAGCAGGTCATTCACCGACACATGCATGATTTCGCTGAACGGCAAAGGAAACAACCCCATGCCCAGCACAGTGACCGCCAGCATCGCGAAGATCACTGTTTCCCGCAAGGTCAGGTCGGTGAGTTTGGCGACATGCGCATTTGCAACAGCACCGAAAATAACCCGCTTGTACATCCACAGCGTGTAGGCTGCTCCGAAGATCAGCGTGGAAGCGGCGGCGAAGGCATACCAGAAATTAGCCTTCACAGCGCCAAGAATCACCATGAACTCTCCTACGAAACCGCTGGTTCCAGGCAGGCCGCTGTTGGCCATCGCGAACAGCATGAAGAACGCGGCGAACACCGGCATGCTATTGGCGACACCGCCATAGTCGGCGATGTTGCGAGAGTGCATGCGATCGTACAGCACGCCGATACAGAGGAACAGCGCGCCGGAAACGAAGCCGTGCGAGATCATCTGCAGCAGCGCGCCTTCAATGCCGTAAGCATTGAAAATGAACATGCCGAGCGTGACGAAGCCCATGTGAGAAATCGAGGAATATGCCACCAGTTTCTTCATGTCGGTCTGGGTCAATGCCACCAGGCCTATATATACCACCGCGATCAGCGACAGCGCGATCATCACCCCGGC
>JBARHM010000191.1:0-3848 GCA_049799235.1 Gallionella sp. | reverse complement strand
ATACCGAACTGGGCAATACCCAGGCGATACTCAGTGATGCCATAGTCAAACTGGTCAGTAATTTCATTGCAATATCCGATGAAGTGCGCAATCTTTCTGATAATGCCAACAAGTTCAGCAAACAGATGCACGATCTGGCTAGCAATGTCAGCGAAGCGCTGACCGCCGCAGAGCGTTCCGTCAGCGGCCTTGCATCCGGCGATATGTCTGTCGTGACGGATTCCAGGCAAAACGTACAATCCATGATCAAGGAACTTGCCTCATTCAATGAAACCGTCTCACAAAATGCCATAGAGCTGAATATCATCAGCACAAAAATTGAGCAGAATGTTTTGGTGGTGATATCCACATTACAATTCCAGGATATGAGCACCCAGCTGATCGAACATGCCAGGATGCGCATGACTGCCTTGCAGGAAGTCGCAAAGGAAATGGGCAAGGGAGGGGGCAAGAACGACAGTGAATATCTGGAACGCATCGCTGCCTACAATCGTTTGCTGGATAAGCATGTTGCGTCGCTTGACAGGCAAAAGGCCAACCCGGTCAAGCAGAAAGATTTCGGAACGGGAGACATAGAGTTGTTTTAGCGAAACAACTGATGAAACGACTAGCCATCCCACTGATAGAACTACCAGCCATTCCACCAGGTTACTCAAAATCGGTAGCCAAGTGGCTGGTTATAAGCAACTAGAAGACGGTTGCCAAGTCATTGATGAAACAACTAGCCATCTCACTAAGGCAGCAAGCTGCCAAGTGATTGGTTATGGTTATAGCTTGACTGGCTCGACCAGGGTCAATTGCATTTGAAGGGTAATTAATGCAATTTGATTCGAAAATTTATAATTACCCGTTAATCACATAACTGAGCGAAAAAATGGCCAAAATTATTTTAGCTGTTGATGACTCCACCTCTATCCGGCAGATGGTGGCTTTCACTCTCAAATCCGCTGGCTACGCCGTCATCGAGGCGGCTGATGGACAGGAGGGACTGGATAAAGCCAATGCCTGCGAAAATACCATCAGTCTGGTGCTGACAGACCAGAACATGCCTAAAATGGATGGCCTGACTTTGATCAAAACGTTACGTAGCTTGCCGAAGTTTGCGACCACACCTATCTTGATGCTAACCACCGAATCCAGTGACGATATGAAGGCACAAGGCAAGGCGGGGGGTGCGACAGGCTGGTTGGTGAAGCCTTTTGATCCGCATAAATTGCTCGAAGTCGTCAAAAAGGTGATCGGATAGTGTCAGCTTCCGGGTTCAGATCAAGGCTTAATATTCAAACAGAATTTCTCACAGCGTAAACCTCCGGGAAATAAGCCGATGTCGATAGACATGAGCCAGTTTTATCAGGCGTTTTTTGAAGAGACTGTCGAACAGCTAGGCAGTATGGAAAGCCTGTTACTGGCGCTTGATCTTGATTCTCCTGACACGGATCAATTGAACGCCATATTCCGCGCGGCACATTCCATAAAAGGAGGCAGCGGCACATTCGGTTTCACCGACATGACCGAAGTGACCCATATTCTGGAGACACTGCTTGACCGAATACGCAAAAACGAAATCGCAATCACTTCAGAAATGGTGGATACATTTCTGCTGGCGGTTGATGTGTTGCGCGAGATATTGAGTGCTCACCAGGGTGGGAACAGCCCGGACACCGAGGCATCGATCGCGCTATGCAACAAACTTGAACGCCTGGCGGAAGCTTCACCGCGTGCCCCCGTAAAAGGGGCGCAGTCAGACACCAGACGTACGGTTGATCATGACCTAGGTGGCGGATCACCTAACAGAGCATCGCATGCGGGTACACAACAAGAATCGCACCATCTGATGAAGCATACTTATCAAATCAAGTTCTCCAAAACACTGGCCGCTTTCCCCAGCAAGAAACACCTGAATATTCTTCTGGAAAACCTGAGCAATATCGGAAAAATCAGTAATAAGGTAATCACGGACAAAGCCGTGAAACTGTCTCTGATGACTGAAGCTTCGGAACAGGAATTGCGCGAAATCTTTTCCTTTTACTTGAAACCGAATCAACTGTCTATTACACCTATAGATGCCCGGCTGTCTGCCCCGGCATCGCACGACGAGCAAGGGTATGGATTCTTTGAAGAACCGGAACAAATAAAGGCCAGGGTCGAGAATACCCAGGGGTACGGATTCTTTGAAGAACCGGAACAAATAAAGGCCAGCGTCGAGAATACCCAGGGGTACGGATTCTTTGAAGAACCGGAACAAATCAGGTCTAGGGTAGAGGATGCACAGGGTTATGGTTTCTTCGCGGAACCGCAGGAGATCAAGTCAGCCGTGGAAAATGCGCAGGGATATGGCTTTTTCACGGAAGTGGAGGATAAGTCACAGCCAGCCAAGCCATTCCCTGCTGTCCGGCAGGAAGACAATCCCGGCCGTCGTGTCACCGACAAGGTCACGGCCTCAACTTTGGGCGACAGTTCCATTCGAGTTAGCGTGGGGAAGGTCGACAACATGGTCAATCTGGTCGGTGAATTGGTGATCACACAGGCGATGCTGGCAGAGACCGTATCCAAAATGGATGCTGCGTCGAATGAAGGCCTGATAACTGGGCTGGTTCAACTGGAGCGCAACACTCGCGACCTGCAGGAGTCGGTAATGTCGGTGCGCATGATGCCGATCAGCCTGGTGTTCAGCCGCTTTCAACGTGTGGTGAGAGACAGTGCCGGCAAGCTGAATAAAAAAGTGCAATTGAAGATCGTCGGCGAAGGTACAGAACTGGATAAGGGCTTGATCGAAAAAGTCAGCGATCCACTTACCCACCTAGTGCGCAACAGTCTGGATCACGGCATCGAACCTCCGGATGAACGGATCGCAAAAGGCAAGAACCCGGTAGGTACGATCACGCTGAGAGCCGCGCATCAGGGAGGCAATATCGTAATAGAAGTGTCGGATGACGGTGCCGGACTGAATCGCGAACGGATAATCGCCAAGGCAAGGGAAAAAGGCATGCCGGTCAGCGACAGTATGAGTGATGCCGATATCTGGCAAATAATCTTTGCCCCCGGCTTTTCTACCGCAGCCGTGGTCACGGACGTTTCCGGGCGTGGCGTCGGCATGGATGTGGTCAAAAAGAACATCGAGGGGATCGGCGGTCGCGTAGACATAGTCTCTCAGCAAGGGCAGGGCAGCACGATCACAATCCGTTTGCCGTTGACGCTGGCCATTCTGGATGGATTGTCGATAGCCGTGGGGGAGCAGATTTACATCTTGCCGCTCAGTTTTATCAGCGAATCACTGCAGCCCAGCCCGGGAGACATCAAGGAAATCAGCGGGCAAGGTCAGGTGGTTCATGTGCGCGGTGAATATCTTCCACTGATGGCCTTGCACAGGATGTTCAATGTCAAGCCCAAGTCCACCGACCCTATGGAAGGCATAATTATGCTGCTGGAAGCGGAAGGGAAAAAAGCCGCGTTACTGGTGGATGAATTGGTAGGACAGCACCAGGTGGTGATCAAAAGCCTGGAAACCAACTACCGCAAAGTAGCCGGAATTTCGGGTGCCACGATCATGGGTGATGGGCGGGTTGCTTTGATTATCGATGTGGGTGCGCTGGTAAAATTATCGAAGCAGTAGGGAGTTCGGGTTGCATGGTCGGAACCGAGACTGGCCCGCTAAATGGAATCGAGCAAACTCAATAGGAGGACATCATGCAGGCAGACCAGGAACAAGCGGTATCCGCCGCCAGCCGCGAGCTGCTGACATTTACGCTGGGCAGCGAGGAATATGGTATCGACATACTCAAAGTCCAGGAAATACGCGGCTATGAAGCGGTCACCACGATAGCGCACGCGCCGGAATTCATCAAAGG
>JBARHM010000190.1:0-5195 GCA_049799235.1 Gallionella sp. | reverse complement strand
GCATTGGCGAGCGCCGACCAGCAGGCGCGCGCGGCAAACCAGAACAGCCTGTTCGGACACGACGAAGCGGATGTCGCGCTGAAGGTGAAGCATGCCGATGTGCCGCGCTGGAGCCTGCGCGAACAACTTGCGCACGAGAAATCCAGTTTGGGATTTTACCTGGGCGGGCATCCATTCCAGGACTACGCGGATGAACTGGCGCACTTCATCAAGGTGAAGTTGAGCGATCTGACGCTGCAGTTCGTAGGACCATCCAAAAATTCAGGAAGCGGTGCTGGCCATGGCACTGGGCAACCTTCCCGGCGCGGCGTTCAGGTGGTGCTGGCTGGCATCGTGGCGGGCTTGCGCATCCAGCAAACCCGGCGCGGACGCATGGCGATCATCACACTGGACGACGGCGACGCGCAGGTGGAGCTGACCGTATTCAACGAGTTATTCGAGGCCAACCGTCCGTGGATACGCGAGGACGAATTGTTGGTGGTGCGCGGCAAAGCCGGTCTGGACGAATATTCCGGCAATGTGCGCGTGAACGCCGAAGAATTGTTCGACTTCGCCTCGGCGCGCTCCAATTTTGCGCAACAACTGGCTTTGCGCTGCAACGGCAACGCCAGTGTTTCCAAACTGAAAGAACTGTTCACCCCGTATCGCGATGGCAAATGTCCGGTGCAGATCCACTACCGTAACGACTTTGCCAGCTGCCAACTGCGCCTGGGCGATGCCTGGCAAGTGACGCTGCACGACGACCTGCTGCGCGACTTGCGCGAATTGCTGCAGGAGGAGAACGTCAGGGTGATTTACGGTTGAAAGATGGGACAAGCGCATGCTGTCGGGGACGCCACATGCCGTTTGTTGCAAATTCTGGCGGACTGCCTGTCTGCGAAGCCGGGAATGTACAAGTCAGGCGCGTCGACTCACGGCGGTCAGAATACCCTGCAGTATCGCAAAAGGGGCAGGAGGACAGCCGGGAACGATGACATCGACAGGAATCACGCTGGATACACCTCCGCAACTCGCATAGCTCGTGCCGAAGATGCCGCCGTTCTTGCCGCAGTCTCCGACCGCGACGACCAGCTTGGGATCAGGCGCGGCATCGAAAGTGCGCTTGAGAGCCACCTCCATATGCCGCGATACCGGGCCGGTGACCAGCAGCATGTCGGCATGGCGCGGACTGGCGACGAAATGGATGCCCATCCCTTCAATGTTGTAGTACGGATTGTTAAGGCAGTGGATTTCCAGTTCGCAGCCGTTGCATGATCCGGCATCGACATGGCGGATGGCCAGTGCCCGACCGACATACTTCAGGATCTGCGCATTGATCTCCTGCACATGGCTGCGCAACGCATCATCCGGTTGCGGCGGAGTTTCGGATTTGATCCCGGTGCGTAGAATTTGTTTGATGATCTGGTACATGGGATACCTCTAATAACCTACTGCGCGATTCGATTGCTGCGTTGCACGGTGCTCACTTCCGCGCCTATCTTCATGATATGTCTTGGTCGCTCCGCTCCGTGCGTCTTGCACTCGAAGCGGCGGCTGAGACACGTTACTGGCGTAGCCAGCCGATTGCGGGAGCAGCCGCCAGTTGCCCCTCCCGCACCGGATGCTTCGCAACACCGTGTCAAGGCAACCCCGCTACGGTTCTTAGAGGTATCCATGATTACAGATCGACTCCGCTGTAACTGAGATTGAACGATTTATTGATCAGCGGGAAGTCCGGCACGATGTTGCCGATGACGGCGTGTTCCAGCACCGGCCAGTTTTGCCACGAAGGATCATGCGCGTGCAGGCGATGGATGAGGTTATCGCCTCCGGTATGCAGCGCGACCAGCACTTCGCCGCGCCACCCTTCCACCCAGCCGATGCCGGGACGGCCGGCTTCCGCCTTGCCGATGTCGCATCTCGTTTCTCCTTGTGGCAGCTTCGCCAGTATCATGCGGATAAGACGGATGGATTCCATGATTTCCTCGAAACGCACGGTGACTCGCGCTGCAACGTCGCCGTTGCGATGGGTCGCCATCGCAACATCAAGCTGGTCGTATGGAGCGCACGGGAACTGCGCGCGCAGATCCCATGCCTGGCCGCTGGCGCGTCCGGCCAGGCCCGTCAGTCCGAGTTGTGCGGCGAGATCGGGCGTGACGCGTCCGGTGGTAATGAAACGATCCTGCACGCCGGCATGTTCCTCGTAGATGTTCTTCAGCGTGGCGACCGTGGTTGCGATGTGCAGCAAAGTTTTGAATATCCTAGTGGGCATGTCGTTATCGACATCGACCGACACGCCGCCGGGCACGATGCGATCCATCAGATAGCGATGGCCGAACAGTTCGCCGTTCATGCGCAGCAGGTCTTCCTTGAGTATCCAGAATTGCGCGAAGCCGAAGCTGAACGCGGCATCGTTGCCGAGATAGCCGAGATCGCCCAAGTGGTTGAGCAGGCGTTCCAGTTCGAGGAACATCGCGCGCAGCCACTGTGCCCGCAATGGCGGTGTGGTGCGGGTGACGCTTTCCACTGCCTGTGCGTAAGCCCAGGCGTAGGCTACCGTGGTATCCCCCGAAATGCGGCCGGCAAGTTTTGCACCCTGTTCCAGCGTCATGCCTTCGAATCTTTTTTCGATACCCTTGTGTTTGTAGCCGAATCGTTCTTCAAGCCGCAGCACCTTTTCACCGATGACCGAAAAACGGAAATGCCCGGGTTCGATGGTGCCCGCATGCACCGGGCCAACGGCGATCTCATGCACGCCATTGCCGGTCACCGGTACGAAGGGATAGGCATCCGCCTCTGTTGCATGCGTGGTATTGATGTCGAAGGATTTGCGCAGCGGATGCACATTGCCCGGCCAGGAAGCATGGCGCAGCCATTTGCGGTGATCACCGCCCTCCGCGGGGTGCAATCCCAGCATGTCGGCGATGCTGCGCTGCATGCGGTCTGCTGCGGGGAACAGATCGCTGAGGTCTGGGAAGGCCGGCTTGTTATGATCCACAGGCAGGGTGAGCATCAGCAGACCGGGTGCGGTCACCAGCGCGACATGCACCGCATATCGCGGATCGCGTATCGTGCCTTGGGCATCGGATGCGCTCTCGGTGTTGTCCTCTCCCCAAAGCGCAAGCAGCTTTCCGCCGCCGTGCAGCACCTGCTCGCACAGCGCGCGCAATCCTTCTGCGTCCACGCTGCCGTGCCATACAGGCATAGTTCCGTGCAGTTTGGCAAATATTTTCGGGAAATCGTCCAGTCTCATTGCATCATCCGATCAAAGCCGCGGCTTGCCGGTACCAATCGGCAAGATAAGGCGGAATGTACAGGCCCAGCATCAGTACCAATAACAGATGCACGAACACCGGGATCAAGGCGGGCGGGTGCGGCAAACGCTTGCCCGTGGTCTCTCCGAACACCATCAATTGCATACGCCCGAAGATGGCGGCAAAGGCCACGCCAAGCGCGGTGAGCAGGAACGGCATGGTCCACGGGTAAGTGTGCATGGCAGTGGTCAGGATCAGGAATTCACTCGTGAATACGCCGAACGGCGGCATGCCCAGGATGGCCAGTGTGCCGAGTGCCAGTCCCCAGCCGATGGTAGGACTGGTCTTGATCAGGCCACGGATATGTTCCATCAATTGTGTGCCGGATTTCTGCGCGGCATGGCCGACGGTAAAGAAGATCGCCGATTTGGTCAGGCTATGCACCGTCATGTGCAGCAAGCCGGCAAAAGTCGCCACCGGCCCGCCCATGCCGAAGGCAAATGCCATCAGCCCCATATGTTCGATGGAAGAATAAGCGAACATGCGCTTAACGTCTTTTTGTCGCGACAGGAAGAAGGCCGCCATCATCACGCTGAGCAAACCGAAGCCCATCATCAGATTGCCGGCGAGATGGGTTCCGAGTGCGCCATCCACCAGTACTTTGGAACGTACCACGGCATATAGTGCGACATTCAACAGAAGACCGGAGAGCACCGCCGACACGGGTGTGGGGCCTTCGGCATGAGCATCCGGCAACCAGTTGTGCAGCGGTGCCAAACCGACTTTGGTGCCATAGCCGACCAGCAAAAACACGAATGCCAGCGACAACACGGTCGGTTCGAGCTGGGTCTTAACCTCGTTCAGGTGCGTCCACAACAATGCAGTACCACCCGCGCCGAGCAGCTTTTCCGCCGCGAAATACAGCAGGATGGTGCCGAATAACGCCTGGGCGATACCGACGCCGCACAGGATGAAGTATTTCCATGCCGCCTCCAGTGAGGCGGGTGTGCGGTAAAGCGATACCAGCAGCACGGTGGTCAGCGTGGCGGCTTCCATCGCCACCCACAGAATGCCCATGTTGTTGGTGAGCAGTGCCAGCAGCATCGTGAAGCTGAATAGCTGATACATGCTGTAATACAGACGCAGCATGTTGGCCGACAGTTTGCCGTGATGTTGCTCGATGCGCATGTAAGGGCGCGAGAACAGCGAAGTGGTGAAACCCACGAACGCGGTCAGTGCGACCAGAAACACATTGAAGGCATCGACAAAGAACTGTTCGTTCCATGCGGTGAACGAACCATTCGAAATGACGCGGATGGTCAGTGCGGCCGCCGCGACGAAGGTGCAGAAGCTCATCACGGAATTGATCTCAGGCGCATATTGCAGCTTGCCGAAGACCGCCATGATCAGGCCGCCGAAAAGGGGGATCACCAGGACCCAGAAGATTTCCACGTCATTCTTCTTTCAGTTTTTCCATATGTTTCAAGTCCAGGCTGTCGAACGCGGTGCGGATCTGGAAGAAGAAAATGCCGAGGATGAACATCCCCACCAGCACGTCCAGCGCGATGCCGAGTTCGACCACCATCGGCATGCCGTAAGTGGCGGAAGTGGCGGCGAAGAACAGGCCGTTTTCCATCGCCAGAAACCCCACTACCTGCGGCACCGCCTTGCTCCGCGTGATCATCATCAGGAACGACAGCAGCACGCTGGCCATTGCGATGCCCAGCGTGCTCCTGGTGATGGTGGCTGCCATCTGCGAGATCGGCGCGGCGAGGTTGAAGGCGAACACCACCAGTGCCAGACCGACCAGCATGATGGTGGGAATGTTGAACATGGTTTCCACATCCCACTTGATGTTGAGCTTGCGGATCAGCCTGTGCAGGATCATCGGCAGCACTATGGCCTTGAGCAGCAAGGTCAGCGCAGCCGAGTAATACAGATGCTGCTGCTGCGAGGAATAGG
>JBARHM010000189.1:0-1763 GCA_049799235.1 Gallionella sp. | reverse complement strand
TTTTTATCAAGCCATCGCTTTGAAACTGTCGCCGCGAAACATTAATTGCTATTCGTGAGTCGTTGATACCCGCCATTCGCAAAGCGGCATTTTGGATACAGGCATCCCATATCACCTGTTTGCCCAGTTCTCCGATAAGACCGGTGTCCTCGGCAATGCCAATGAAAGTAGCGGGATAAACAAAGCCACGGCTCGGATGATTCCAGCGTATCAGGGCCTCTGCCCCGGCAACCTTCCCGGTATGCAAGTCCAGCTTGGGTTGATACATCAGCACGAATTCCTTGTGCAATATACCTTGCCGCATCTCACGCTCCAGCGTCATATTCTCTACAGCTTGCTTATTCATCTGATCTTCAAAGTAAACGAATCTACCACGCCCCAATTCCTTGGCACGGTACAAGGCAGTGTCGGCATTTCTCAATAAATCCTCACTATTGTCACCATCCGCAGGCGATACAGCGATACCGATGCTGGCACTGACAAAATTTTTAAGGCCAGCTATTTCAAAAGGCGCCGAGAAACATTTCAGGAGATGCTCTGCCACCGTAGTCGGACTGTAAATTCCGTTAATGCTGGGCAAGATGATAGCGAACTCATCTCCGCCCAGCCGTGCGACGGCATCGCTTTCCCGATTGCTTCGGTACAAG
The DNA here is from genome assembly GCA_049799235.1 of Gallionella sp. Taxonomy (GTDB): domain Bacteria; phylum Pseudomonadota; class Gammaproteobacteria; order Burkholderiales; family Gallionellaceae; genus Gallionella. The sequence continues at coordinate 1,116 of JBARHM010000189.1, read as the reverse complement.
CGCTGTGCGACCTGCCGCAATAATTCGTCGCCCGCCGAGTGTCCAAGCGTGTCGTTGATGTTCTTGAAATGATCAAGATCGACGAACAGTAAAGCCAGATTTTTCTTTTCGCGACTAGCGTAGGCAATCTCGCTGGAAAGCCGCTCTTTAAATAAAAGACGATTGGGAAGCCCCGTCAAGTCATCGTGACGCGCTTGATAGATCAAGTGCTCATCACGTGCGGCCGACGACAATGCGACCCCGATACGACCACCCAGATCTCGCACTTGATTCCGTATATGGGGCGACAGATCTTCTTTGTTTGCGAATTCCAGGCAGACAAAAGCACATAAACTACCTTCAGCGAGTATCGGCAAGATGAAACAAAGCCCTGCAGGTTCAAACGGTCCTCGCAAAATGTAGTGTTCAAGGATGCCAGCGCCCTCCGACCAAAATCCATCAACCTGCGTAACGAGTTCGTCCAACGCTAACGCATTAACCTTGATGCGATTCATCTCGATGTGCTGTTCTTGGCCAGCATTAAAAAAATAGATGCGTGCATCCCCGGCCACATCTTCCTCAGGCACGATAATGCAAATAAAGCCGGCGGCGCTAAGCTTTCGGATACGTTTCAGTACGATCTCAAAAACCAGATCGATATTCTTCTTTGCCAAGATGGTCTGATCGATGCTGGACAACACCTGGAGGGTTCCGAGCTGACTCCCTAGCCGACCAGCCATATTATTGAACGATATGGCCAGTTCACCAAATTCATCACTACGCACGACGTCAACGCGATGATCGAAATCTTCGTCTGCAACCCGCCGTGTCCCATTGATCAACTTCTCCAGTGGGCCCATGGTACGGCGTATCAAGCTGACACTGAGCAACGCGACCATCAGCAAAGCCAGAACAACAACTCCGATAAAAATACGACTGAAGTTGCTCACTGGTAGCTGGGCAATTGCCAGCGGTTGCACAGCAACTGCAATCCATGAAGAGGTATTAAATCTGGGCTTCAAGAACAGCTTCCACTGCCCCATGATTCTGGAACTGTCGCCGATCTGCACTTGTGGAGTCGTTGCGGGATTGCTGATCTCGCGCGCCAGCATGGCAGATGCTGCCTCTAGATCGGGT
>JBARHM010000188.1:0-10328 GCA_049799235.1 Gallionella sp. | reverse complement strand
GGGCAATTCCTGGGCCGAGTTGCTGGCGAACTATTACCTTTCTGGAGGCAGACTCTGGCCGCTGCTGCTGGCTTGGATCGCTATCGCTCCTTACCTCTTGTTTCGATACGGGGCGGCCGCGAGCTAGTTTGCCATGCAAATTATTTTGAAACTTCGGATGTGGTCTGGCATGGTGTTATGACGTATGCTGCTCCCGTCTGTTCGAATTGAAGGAGGAATAAAAATGTTAAGAGCACTGCACAATCCGTCAGGTATATTGATATTCGTTGCAATGCTGGTCACTGCATGCGCCACGACACAGCTTACCTCTGTCTGGAAGGATCCGTCGTACCAGGCGCGCCCTGCAAAGGTCATGGTCATAGGGGTGGCCAGGAATCCGCTCAACCGCAGACTGTTCGAGGATGAGTTTGTCATGCAACTCAAGGCACACGGCTGCAAAGCGATCGCGAGCTATACCGTTCTTTCAGACAAACAGCAGGATGACCAGGTGGCGATCGCGGCAAAGGTGAAGGCGCTGGGCGCCGATACAGTGTTGATCAGCAGGATGGTCAGCAAAAAAACCGTGCAGTTCTATGTGCCCGGGACTGCCTATTACCCCCCGCCCTATTACGGCACCTGGCCGGACTATTACGGCTATGGCTATCGCTATATGTACTCGCCGGGCTATATCGCGGAGGATGAATACGCGGTGATTGAAACCAACCTGTACGAAACAAGCGATGACAAACTGGTTTGGGCGGCTTCGTCTGAAACCAATTTGAGCGACTCGAACCAGAACTTGATCAAGAGCTACATCGGAATCATGGTGAACAACATGATCGGGAGCGGGTTGCTGGGCAAATGATCTTTCGCCAATCGATGCTGCAAGTCAAGCCGCTCATCTCCCATCATTGCGGCAAGAGGCCTTGCATGGTTACAGGCACGAAGATAAGGTTGCCGTCACTTGCGACTATTTTGCAATCATCCGGTATGGTCTGGCATGCTTAAATGGCGTATGCTTCGAACTTGTGTATTAACTGATAAGGGAGCGAGCATGATACGTAGTCAGTTTATTTCATTCGGTATATTTTTACTCGGCGCGATACTGGTCACTGCATGTACCACGACACAGCTTACTTCGGTCTGGAAAGATCCGGCATATCAGGCACGCCCCGCAAAGGTCATGGTCATCGGGCTGGCCAAGAAAGCTGATGTCCGAAGGTTGTTCGAGGATGAGTTCGTGCGGCAGCTCAAGGCGCACGGAACCGAAGCGATCGCGAGCTATACCGTTATTGCAGATAATCAGCAGGGAGACCGGGCGGCGATCGAGGCCAAAGTGAAAGAGCTGGGAACAGATTCTGTATTGCTTACCAGGTTGGTGAAGAAGGAGACCGTGAAGGTCTATGTTCCGGGAACGGCCTATTCTCCACCACCATATTACGGCACTTGGCCTGCCTACTACGGAAACGCCTACAGCGGGGGCTATGTAGCCGAAGACGAATACGCGATTATAGAAACCAACCTGTATGAAGTCAGCAATGAAAAACTGGTTTGGACTGCTGCATCCGAAACCCTTATGGGCGACTCGAACCTTGACCTGATCACGACTTACATCGAAGTCTTGGTGAAAGCCATGTCCTACAATAAATTGCTGGGCAAGTGATCTGCCATAGGTCCATGCTTTAGGGAACCTCTGATTAAGTCCCACATGGCCGCAAAGCCAATTCCCTCGCGGGTTGCAACAAAAACGGACGCTCGCGGTGTTGCGCTCCTTGGCATCGTAGAATAACTACGACCGGTGTCGCGCGCCTTGCGATCATCCCGTTTTTGTCAGCAACGCGGCTCATGGTGGACTTAATCAGAGGTTCCTTAGGTAATGCGATTTACCTTTATGCACTACCCGGATAAAAGGTTGGCATGGCAAAAGCAAAAACGATCTATAGCTGTAACGAATGCGGCGGGCAGACGCTGAAGTGGCAGGGTCAATGCCCTCATTGTGAGGCATGGAACACATTGGTGGAAACCGTGGCCGAGGTAGCCGTGCCCGGCGGCAAGAACCGTTTCAGCGCGCTGGCGGCGAGCGGCAAGGTTCAGATGCTCTCCGAAGTCGAAGCTGCCGAAGTGCCGCGCACGCCGACCGGCATCGAAGAGTTTGATCGCGTGCTCGGCGGCGGACTGGTGCAAGGCGCGGTGGTTTTGATCGGCGGCGATCCGGGGATAGGCAAATCCACGCTGTTGTTGCAAGTGCTGGCGCATCTGTCCAAACAACAAAACACCCTGTATGTCAGCGGCGAGGAATCGGCGCAACAGATCGCATTGCGTGCCAAACGGTTATTGCTGGATGCCCGCAGCCTGCGCCTGTTACCGGAGATCCAGCTGGAAAGGATCCAGGCAGCAATCTCACACGACAAGCCGGACGTGGTGGTGATCGATTCGATCCAGACCGTGTATTCCGAGCAGCTCACTTCCGCGCCCGGTTCGGTCGCGCAAGTGCGAGAGTGCGCCGCACAGCTCACGCGCATCGCCAAGGCCAACGACATCACGATGATCCTGGTCGGCCATGTCACCAAGGAAGGCGCGCTGGCGGGACCGCGCGTGCTGGAACACATCGTCGACACGGTGCTGTATTTCGAGGGAGACACGCATTCCAGTTTCCGTTTGATCCGCGCGTTCAAGAACCGCTTCGGCGCAGTGAACGAGCTCGGCGTGTTCGCGATGACCGAGAAGGGCTTGCGGGAAGTGAGCAATCCGTCCGCGCTGTTCCTGTCGCAGCACGGCGAACGGGTCGCCGGATCGTGCGTGATGGTCACGCAGGAAGGCACGCGCCCGCTGCTGGTGGAGATACAGGCATTGCTCGACGAAGCGCATTCGCCGAATGTGCGCAGGTTGTCGCTGGGGTTGGAACAGAACCGTCTGGCGATGTTGCTCGCGGTGTTGCACCGCCACGCGGGCATCGCCTGTTTCGATCAGGATGTATTCATCAACGCGGTGGGCGGGGTCAAGATCACCGAGCCCGGCGCCGATCTTGCAGTGATCCTTGCGATGGTGTCCAGCCTGCGCAACAAGCCGCTGCCGGAGAAGCTGGTGGTGTTCGGCGAGGTCGGGCTGGCGGGCGAGGTGCGTCCGGTACAGCGCGGCCAGGAACGCCTGCGCGAGGCCGCCAAGCTGGGTTTTACTCAGGCGATCATTCCCAAAGCGAATGCGCCCAAACAAAAGATTGCAGGCATGGAGATCATTACGGTGGAGCGGGTCGACGAAGCAGTCAACCGGCTACGCTAGCTAGTGTCTCGCAACCTGGTCAGGTTCGTGATCGCGGGAATGTAAAGTCGCTTACACAACTACTGCCCTGCTTGAATCTTTTCTATGAATTACCAGAAAATTAAGTCGTGGCAGCCATTGTCAGCCCGCCAGCCAGGCGTTAAAGTGAACCCATCCAAAAAAATAATTCAAAGGTTTGACGATGGCGATATTGATAGTTGTGGCGGTGCTGGCGGTAGTATTGTTGCTGGCCTTCTTTCGTGTCTCGATCTGGAGTTGGCTGGTCGCAATTTCGGTGCTCGTCCCTGCAGTGGCAATCGAGAGCCGCATTTCGGACGACGCCTTGTGGATCATCTTCATCGCGCTGGGCATTTTCGTCCTGGTGCTTGGGGTTCCTTTTCTGCGCCGTCATTTGGTCAGCAGTTTCATTCTTAAGCTGTTCCGCAAGATACTGCCGCAGATCTCGGAAACCGAGCAGGAGGCCATCGATGCCGGTACGGTATGGTGGGATGGCGAATTGTTCAGCGGGAACCCGAACTGGAACAAACTTCGCGCATTTCCAAAACCTTCTTTGAGCAGCACCGAGCAAGCCTTCCTCGATAACGAAGTCGAACAGCTATGCGCGATGCTGGACGATTGGGACATCACGCACCGGCGCGCCGACCTTCCGCCAGAAGTCTGGCAGTTCATCAAGGACAAAGGGTTCTTTGGCATGATCATTCCGAAACGCTACGGCGGTCTGGAATTTTCAGCGCAGGCGCATTCGGCAGTGGTGAGCAAGGTCGCTTCGCGCAGCGGAACGGCGGCGGTGACGGTGATGGTGCCCAATTCCCTGGGGCCGGCGGAACTGTTGTTGCATTACGGCACCGAACACCAAAGGGATAAATATCTGCAGCGCCTTGCGCATGGACAGGAAGTGCCATGCTTTGCATTGACCGGCCCGTTCGCCGGTTCCGATGCCGGTGCGATCCCGGATTACGGCGTGGTGGGTTATGGCGAATTCGCCGGGCGGCAGAACGTGCTCGGCATACGCCTGACCTGGGAGAAGCGCTATATCACGCTGGCTCCGGTGGCCACGCTGCTCGGCATGGCATTCAAGCTGTATGATCCGGAGCAATTGCTCGGCGGCGAGGCCAATCGCGGGATCACCCTGGCTCTTATTCCGACCGACACGCCCGGCGTGCAAATCGGCCGTCGCCACTTCCCGCTGAATGCCGCGTTCCTGAATGGCCCGACGCAGGGGAGTGAGGTATTCATCCCTATCAATTACATCATAGGCGGGACCTCGCGTGTGGGGCAGGGCTGGCGCATGCTGATGGAATGTCTGGCGGCGGGGCGTTCGATCTCGCTGCCCGCCAGCAGTATAGGTGCGATGAAACTGGCAGCCCGCACCAGCGGCGCATACAGCCGGGTACGCAAGCAGTTCAAGCTGCCGATCGGCAAATTCGAAGGCGTCGAGGAGCCGCTTGCACGCATCGGCGCGCATACCTATATGGTGGATGCGGCGCGCAAGTTCACCGCGCTTGCAGTGGATCTGGGCGAGAAGCCGTCGGTGGTTTCGGCCATCATCAAATATCACGCCACCGAGCGCGGGCGCACCGTGATCAACGATGCGATGGATGTGCATGGCGGCAAAGGAATCTGTCTGGGTCCCGACAATTATCTGGGGCGGTTCTATCAGCAAACGCCGATCGGTATCACCGTCGAAGGGGCGAACATCCTGACGCGCACACTGATGATCTTCGGGCAGGGAGCTATCCGTTCCCATCCTTATGTACTGAAAGAAGTTATGGCGACGCAGGATCATGATCGCGAGCGAGCCCTGAACCAGTTCGACGAAGCGCTGTTCGGGCATGTCAGCTTTGCGATGAGCAACGCGGCGCGAAGCCTGGTGCTGGGTCTGAGCGGCGGCCGCGGCACCCCGGTGCCGGAGGGCAGTGCTACCCATCGCTATTACCAGCAACTGACCCGCTATTCGGCAGCCTTCGCAATGAGCGCAGACGTGGCCATGGCAGTGCTGGGTGGTTCGTTGAAGCGGCGCGAGAAGATCTCTGCGCGCCTGGGCGATGTGCTGAGCCTGATGTATCTGTGCTCGGCGACATTGAAGCGTTTCGAAGACGACGGCCGTCCTGATGAAGATATGCCGTTGCTGCATTGGACGATGCAGGATGCACTGCACAAGATCCAGCAGGCTTTCGACGGTGTGGTCCGGAACTTCCCGAATGCGCTGGTGCGGGGGCTGTTGAGCGTGTTGATCTTCCCGCTCGGGCAGCGTTTGTCGCCGCCATCCGACCACCTCGGGCATCAGATCTCCACGCTGCTGATGCAGCCCGGAGCAGCACGGGACCGTTTGACCTCAGGGATATATATTCCCGATGACGAGATGGATGCGGTGGGCGCGCTGGAAGCTGCACTTGCCAGCACACTGGCGTGCGAGCCGCTGCAGAAAATACTGGCTGAGGCGCGCAAGGCCGGAAAGCTGAAGGCGCTGGAAGAGTTGTTGCAAATCTCCGAGGCGCGCGACAAGGGCATCATCGACGCGGAACAGGCATTGCAACTGGAGCGCGATTACGCGTTGCGCTGCAAGGTCATCATGGTGGATGATTTTGCGGCGGCTCAATTGCAGTCCAATCGGGCATGACCACGCTGCGCGACAAGGTGGTTTTCATCACCGGCTCAAGCCGCGGCATCGGACGCGAGATCGCCTTGCGCTGCGCGCGCGATGGGGCAAAGCTGGTGATCACAGGCAAGACGGTAAAGCCGCATTCCCGGCTGCCCGGCACGATACACTCGGTTGCCCGGGAAGTGGTGGAAGCTGGCGGACAAGCGCTGGCGATCCAGCTCGATGTGCGCGACGAGCAGGCAATCGAGGGTGCGGTGGTTCAGGCCGTTGGGAAGTTTGGCGGCATAGATGTGCTGGTGAACAATGCCAGTGCGATCAGCCTGAGCGGCACGCTGGCTACGCCCGTCAAAAAGCTCGACCTCATGTGGGATGTGAATATGCGCGCGACATTTCTGGCGTCACAAGCCTGCATACCCTATCTGAAGCAGGCGGATAATCCCCATATCCTGACGATGTCACCGCCGCTGAACCTGGATGCGAAATGGTTTGCGCCGCATCTGGTTTACACCATGTCGAAATACGGCATGAGCTTGTGCACGCTGGGCATGGCGCGTGAATTTTCCGCCGAAGGCGGCGGGGGCAAAGGAATAGCGGTGAACAGCCTGTGGCCGCGCACGACGATCGCCACTGCCGCGATCGAGTTCAACTTTCCGGAGTCCATCCTGCGCGCTTCTCGCAAGCCTGCTATCGTGGCAGACGCGGCATACGCGATCCTTACCCGCGACAGCCGCGGCTGCAGCGGGAATTTTTTCCTGGACGAAGAAGTGCTGCGCGAGGCGGGAGTCAGCGATTTCGACCAATATGCGATGTCGCCCGGCACGGCGCTGTATAACGATTTGTTTCTCGGTTAATTCAAAAAAGGGAGAGATGCAGATGCAACAAACAGACGTGATTTCGCCCGAACAGGCGGGCACCCTGCACGGCTTGTTCATGGAGCGTGTGCGCCGCACGCCGGACAAGACCGCCTATCGTCATTTTCAGCAGGACGCATGGCGCGATTTCTCCTGGCGCGAGATGCTGGGTGAAGTGGCGCGCTGGCAAGCCGCGCTGTCCAGAATTGATTTGGCGAAGGGCGACCGTGTCGCGATCATGTTGCGCAACTGCCCCCAGTGGGTGATGTTCGATCAGGCGGCGATGTCGCTGGGTCTGGTAGTAGTGCCGCTGTATACCGTGGATCGTCCTGAAAACAGCGCCTACATCGTCACTGATGCCGGTGTGAAGGTATTGCTGTTTGAAAATGAAGAGCAATGGCAGGCTTTGCGCACGGTGCGCGATCAGCTTGGCGGCGTGCTGCGTTTTGTCAGCATCGATCCTGTGCGCGACAACGACGAGCCGCGCCTGGTATCCATGCTGAAGTTCCTGCCGGTCGATGCGCATTTGCGTCAAGCGCCGCCCATTCAGGGAAACGAAATGGCCAGCATCATCTATACCTCCGGAACCACCGGCAGACCGAAAGGGGTGATGCTGAGCCATGACAACATGCTGAGCAACGCGCACGCTGTACTGAATACCTTCACGGTATATGGCGATGATCTGTTCCTGTCATTCCTGCCTTTATCGCACACCTTCGAGCGCACCTGCGGTTACTACCTCGCCATCATGACGGGTACGACAGTCGCTTATGCGCGTTCCATCCCCATGCTGTCGGAAGACCTGCAGATCATCCGGCCGACCATCATGATTTCAGTGCCGCGCATCTATGAACGGGTGTACGGTGCGATCAAGGCCAAGCTGGCGGAAGGATCGCCGCTCAAGCGTGCACTGTTCCAATTGGCGGTGGACACCGGTTGGGCCCGCTTTTTGCACCAGCAGGGGCGCGGGCCGTGGAGAGTCTCGTTCTTGCTGTGGCCGTTGCTGAAGAAGCTGGTGGCGCAAAAGATCATGGATCGGCTCGGCGGGAACTTGCGCACCGCCATCAGCGGCGGTGCGGCGCTCGCGCCGGAAATCTCCCACATGTTCGTCGGCCTCGGGCTGCCTGTCCTGCAAGGCTATGGCCTGACCGAAACCAGCCCGGTGATCGCGGGCAATCCGCTGGAGAACAATTTCCCCGACAGCGTCGGCCAGCCGATACGCGGCGTGGAGGTGCGCATCGGTGGGCAGAACGAACTTTTGGTAAAGGGCCCGAACGTGATGCTGGGTTACTGGAACAACCCGGAGGCGACCCGCGCGATGATCGATGCGGACGGCTGGCTGAATACCGGCGACACCGTGGGTATCAGCGATAGCGGGCATATCTACATCGCCGGCCGCATCAAGGAGATCATCGTCATGTCGAACGGAGAGAAGATCCCGCCGAACGACATGGAGATGGCGATCCTGCGCGACCCGCTGTTCGAGCAGGCGATGATATTCGGCGAGGGCAAGCCTTATCTGGTCGCGTTGGTGGTGCTCAATCCCGAGGCATGGCTGCAATTCGCCAAGCAGATCAACGTGCGCCCCGATATGCCCGAATCGCTGACTGACAGCGTGGTCCAGGCCGAGGTGCTGGAGCGTATCTCGGATAAACTGCGCGCTTTTCCGGGCTATGCCAAGGTACATCGCGTGCTGTTGATGCAAGAGCCGTGGAGCATAGAAAGCGGACTGCTTACGCCCACCCTGAAGGTCAAGCGTGCAAAAGTAGTCGAGAGATTCGCCGCTGAGATCAAGGAACTATATGAAGGGCATTGATCGTGAGTGAACATCAAGCGACCATCACCCTGCCACAGCGCGAACCGACCATCCGACTAGCGGCGATGCCTTCCGATGCCAATTATACCGGCGACATGTTTGGCGGCTGGCTGATGGGGCAGGTGGACATTGCGGGCAGCATTCCGGCGTTGCATCGTGCCAAGGGCCGGGTTGCAACCGTCGCGGTCAATTCCTTCGTGTTCAAGCAACCGATCTTCGTCGGAGATGTTGTCAGTTTTTACACCAGGATCGTGAAAGTGGGAAATACCTCGATCACTGTCGAGGTCGAGGTCTATGCACAGCGCGATCCGGCCAAACCGACCTGCGTGAAAGTGACCGAGGCGACATTGACCTATGTGGCGGTAGGGGAAGATCGCAAGCCAAGGTTGGTTCCTCCGGAAGATTAAAAGGATTATCCCCTCCCCCTTGTAGGGGGAGGGTTAAGGAGGGGGTAGAAACTCGGCATGGATTCGCTCGATATTTTTACCTCCATCCTGACCTTCCCCCTGCAAGGGGGAAGGAACAATTTGATTGGAGAAAGCAGATGAGCGAAAATTTTTACATCCGCAAAGTCGCCGTGTTGGGCGCCGGCGTGATGGGTGCCCAGATCGCCGCGCACCTGGTCAACGCCAATGTCGAGACCCTGCTGTTCGAACTGCCCGCGAAGGAAGGAGACAAGAACGCCAACGTCAACAAGGCGCTCGACAACCTCAGGAAACTCGACCCCGCGCCCGCCGCATCGCCCGCGAAGATCTCGTTCATCCAGCCGGCCAACTACGAGCAGCATCTGGAGAGATTGCGCGAGTGCGACCTGATCATCGAGGCCATCGCCGAGCGCATCGACTGGAAATCCGATCTGTACAAAAAAGTCGCGCCCTATGTCGGCGCGCAAACGATCTTCGCGACCAATAAGTCCGGCCTGTCGATCAACACGCTCGCCGGAGCCTTCCCGGAAAACCTGCGCCACCGCTTCTGCGGTATCCACTTCTTCAATCCGCCGCGCTACATGCATCTGGTCGAGCTGATTCCTTGCACCGGTACCGAGGCATTGCTGCTCGACCACCTCGAGGAATTCCTAGTCTCGACGCTGGGCAAGGGTGTGGTGCGCGCCAAGGACACGCCCAACTTCATCGCCAACCGCATCGGCGTATTCTCGATGCTCGCCACCAAGCACCACGCGCAGGAATATGGGATCGGTTTCGATCTCGTCGATGCGCTGACCGGGCGCTACCTTGGGCGCCCCAAGAGCGCGACGTTCCGCACGCTCGACATCGTCGGCCTCGACGTGTTCGCGCACGTGGTCGAGACGATGCGCGTCAATCTCACCGAAGACCCGTGGCACAAGCACTACGAGCTGCCGGAATGGTTCAAGTACCTGGTCGACCAGGGTTCGCTCGGGCAAAAAACGAAGAAGGGCGTCTACCAGAAGATCGGCAAAGACATCCACGTGCTCGATCTCAAGACCAGGGAATACAAGCTATCCGACGCCAAGGTCGATGACGATGTGAAGGAGATCTTGCGCGAACGCGACTGGGAGAAGAAGCTCGCCGGGCTGCGCCGCAACCAGCATCCGCAGGCGCAGTTTCTGTGGGCAACGTTCCGCGACGTGTTCCATTACTGCGCGGTCAATTTGCAGACCATCGCCGACAATGCGCGCGACCTCGACCTCGCGGTGCGCTGGGGCTTCGGCTGGGACACCGGCCCGTTCGAAATCTGGCAGGCCGCGGGCTGGCAACAGGTCGCGGAATGGATCGCGCACGACATCCAGACCGGCAAGACCATGTCCGACATGCCGCTGCCG
>JBARHM010000187.1:0-10752 GCA_049799235.1 Gallionella sp. | reverse complement strand
GTAAAACAGCACGTCAAGTTGCCGCTGCACAAGTTCGACACGCCGCAAGGCGAGAAGCGCGTGGTGGTGCGGGAAGACGGGCAGGCCTCGCATACCGTCTTCGCGCTGCAGAAAAGCTGGCCGGAATACTCCTTGGTCGAAGCGCAGCTCAAGACCGGGCGTACCCACCAGATCCGCGTGCATCTCGCTCATCTCGGTTTTCCAATCGCAGGAGACGACAAATACGGCGACTTTGCGCGCAACAAAACACTGGCAAAACAGGGCCTGAAGCGGATGTTCCTGCATGCATACAGCATTGTGTTCGCGCATCCGCTGACTGGGGAGGTAATGCGGCTGATTGCGCCTTTGCCGAAGGAGTTGGAGAGTTTTATCGCGAAGCTGGATGCCGGACTCCCCTCTCCCTTGCAGGGGGAGGGTTAGGGTGGGGGTAGAAACTCAGACCTATCACCCGCGTGTAGAACCCAAAGTCAAAACCGCCGGGGGTTGCCCGGCGGTTTTGGTTTGTTCTCCCCCTCTCCCCAACCCTGATGAAACTACTAGCCATTCGACTAAGCCCGCAAGCGGGCAAGTCGCCGGTTATCTCCCTGCAAGCGAGAGGGAGTGGTTGTATCCCCGGCGAAGTTGCCTCACCCCTTGGTCTTCGTCAAAAACACCGTCACTTCCTCGCGGTCGTGATATAGCTGTTTCGCCATCATCCGGTAATTGATGCCTTCTTCATCCAGCCGTTTGCGGATGGCGCCCAGCGCGCTGTCGAGTGCGGCGACTCGCTGCTTCATTGGCAGCTTCAGATTGAAGATTGAGTGCTTGCACCAGCCTGCCGCGAACCATTCAGATATCAGCGCGGCGACCCTGGAGGGTTTTTCCACCATGTCGCATACCAGCCAGTCCACCGCTTTGCGAGGTGCATATTTGAAGCCGTCCTGTTTGAGGTGTTGCACCAGCGGATGATTGATAAGCGCGCCTTTCATCGGGCCGTTGTCCACCGCGGTGACGCGGATGCCGCGCTTGACCAGTTGCCAGGTCCAGCCGCCGGGTGCCGCGCCCAGATCCACCGCATGCATTTCCTGCCGCAGCAGTCGCGTCTGCTCGCTGCGATCCATGAACACCTCGATCGCCTCGGCAAGTTTCATCGTCGAGCGGCTAGGCGCTTCTGCGGGCATGGATTGGCGGAAGATACCCGTGATCGCGCCTGAGCTGTTGTGCGGATCGCTGCTGCCGATCAAGACTGAATTCTTGCCGGGGAAAAAGATATGCAGGCGCGGCAGATTTGATGTGCTGTAACGTGAGTGCGGAACGTTACCCCTCTCCCCCTGTCCCTCTCCCCCAAGGGGAGAGGGATTCTGTAGTCTCCCCTTTTCGCGCAGCGCAGTCTCCAGTAGCGGCTGGAATCTTCGCGTAAAGGTCATCAACAGCTTGCCCGCATTGGTGTCCGGTGCTTCCAGCCACAGCGTGCCGAAGGTGCCGGGCAGGGTGGCGATGGCTGTAAGTATCGGTGTCAGGCGGTCACGCTCCGGGAGTTCCGGAATGTTTTGATGCAAGCGGATCAGCTGGCGCGCGAAGATCAGTTCGCGATAGGACAGGATTTGATCGTTGAGAGTCACGATGACATAACCACTGTCTGGTTGAACCGACTGTTGTTCTGCGATCACCGGCTTCTGCTGCCGCGCCTGCCGCAGCGCTTCCTGCGCGCAATCCTGCTCGAAGCCGGCGCGACAATACAGCAGCCAGTTGGTGTGCTTATCTTTACTCATGCGAGCATTGTGGCACAGCTTGGGTGTGCAGCCCGAAGGTGGTAATATCTGCGCCTGATTTTTAACTGCTGTGTAATGAGTAAACGCTATGATCTGATCGTGTTCGACTGGGATGGCACGGTGATGGATTCAACGGCGGTGATCTCGGGTTCGATACAGGCTGCGTGCCGCGATCTGGATTTGACGGTTCCCGATGATGAAACCGCGCGTCATGTGATCGGCCTGGGTTTGTCCCAAGCGTTGCGCTACGCTGTTCCTGAACTGCCGGAGTCGAGGTACCCGGATCTGGTGGAGCGTTATCGCTGGCATTTTCAGGCTCAGGACCATGCGATCCCGTTGTTCGGGGGCGCAAGGGAGACGATAGCGGAGTTGCACGCAGCCGGTTACCGGCTGGGTGTGGCGACCGGCAAGAGCAACGCGGGATTGAGCCGGGCGCTGGAAGCCTCATCAATGAGCAGTTATTTTCATGCGACGCGCACCGCAGACCAGACTTTTTCCAAGCCCGATCCGGCCATGCTGCTTGAACTGATGGAGGAACTGGGTGTCAGCCCCGGGCGCACGCTGATGGTGGGCGATACTACACACGATCTGCAGATGGCACGGAATGCCAAGGTGGATGCGGTGGCAGTGGGACATGGCGCGCACCCGCCGGAGCAATTGCGGGAATTGAATCCGCTCGCACTGGTAGGGAATTTTGCCGAATTGCGAATGTGGTTGAAGGCCAATGCTTAACGAAAATAGAGGAATTGTGATGTCAGACCAAAACAACAACTGGGAACGCGACGTGCTGGAGAAACTGGCGGTATCGGCCTTGCAGGAACAGCGTCGCGCTCGGCACTGGGGGATCTTTTTCAAGACGCTGACTTTCGTCTATCTTTTCATCCTGCTGTTCCTGTTCACGGGCTGGATGGGCAAGAGCGAAACGGCACTGAGCACCGGCAAACACACCGCGCTGGTGGATATGCAGGGCGTGATTGCGGCTGATACAGCGGCGAGTGCCGACAATCTGATTCCCAGTCTGCAGGATGCATTCGATGACAAAGGCACCCAAGGCGTAATCCTGCGAATCAACAGTCCGGGCGGCAGCCCGGTGCAGGCAGGGCAGATCAATGACGAGATCCGCCGCCTGCGCGCAAAGTATCCGAAGATCCCGCTGTATGTGGTAGTGGATGACATCTGCGCATCCGGCGGCTATTACGTCGCCGCTGCGGCGGACAAGATCTTCGTGGACAAGGCCAGCCTGATCGGTTCCATTGGCGTGCTGATGGATGGTTTCGGTTTCACCGGAACGATGGCCAAGCTCGGTGTGGAGCGTCGTCTGATCACGGCCGGCGCCAACAAGGGTTTCCTCGATCCGTTCTCTCCGGCCAAACCGTCGGATCAGGAATATATCAAGCAGATGCTCGCGCAGATCCATCAGCAGTTCATCGATGTGGTCAGACAGGGACGCGGCAAGCGCCTGAAGGAAACGCCGGACACTTTCAGCGGCCTGGTGTGGAACGGTGAAAAGGGCGTGGAAATGGGACTGGCGGATGGATATGGCACGCTGGAATCCGTTGCTCGCGATGTCGTCAAGGCCGAGAACATCGTCGACTTCACGATGAAGGAAAACTTTGCGGATCGTCTGGCCAAGAAATTTGGCGCGGGGGTGGCGAGCGCACTTCCGGGATTTTCTATGCAGGCTGGCGGAGCGGGCTTACGCTGAGTTAATCGGGTACACTGGAAATTGCAGGCATGAGCATCTTCTAACTACCAATTTTACATTCCTAAAATATCTGACGGGAAAATAAGATTGCAACACCTTATCATGCGTATGCGGCAACATGCACCGTTGGCTGTTTTATTTCTGGGCATGGTTGTCGCTGTTGCAGCTTACCTGCAGTCGCTTGACTACCCGTTTGTCAATGATGATAAATTTTACGTCGTTGAAAATAGCAAACTGGCAGGTTTGCACTTTGCCGATCTGTGGCGCCTTTTCGTCGAACCTTACAATCCTTATGAGTTCCTTCCGCTGCGCGACCTATCCTACTGGTTCGATATCACGCTGTTCGGCCTGACTTCATCCGCTTTCCGGATGCACAACATCATTTTGTATCTGCTTTGCCTGCCGCTCGTCTACGCCACTACGCTGGGCTTATGGCGGTATTTCCGGTCTTCCGACGCCGCAAGCGCGCCATGGGCTGCGGCTGCAACCAGCGCGCTATTCGTCATTAATCCCTCGCATGTTGAAGCGGTGGTATGGATCAGCGGCCGCAAAGACGTTTTATCAACCATGTTCTCTCTGCTTGCGATATGGTTTGCCCTGAAGGCTAGACGGGAGCATGGTCTTTCCCCCGGTTATGCCGCCGTCACTTTGGCTGCGTTGCTGGCGGCAATGCTCTCGAAGGCGACGGCCGTTGCAGTCGCGCCGGTCATCGCCATGCTTTGGGTGTTCTTCTGGCGCGATATTCCAATCCAGAATCGGCAACGGGCAGAGTTGCTGTGGCCATTCTCCAGCCTGTTACTGGCGGCTTGTATCGCCCTGATTTTTTCGGCATACAGCGCAGCAAAGGCTCCTGCATATTTTGAGGTTGAGGCAATTACCAGAGCACTGGCGGTTTTGGGTTGGCTGGTTCGTCTTGTCGTTAGTCCGGAAAGTCGTCATTTCATATATCCGGTATTCGATGATCCATATCTTCCGGTCATGGTCACTCTCGGAGTGGCAATTTTGGTATCTGCCATAGCCGGTGTCGTCGTGATTCTGCGCAAACGAACGCTGGAGGGTTTTGCCCTGATAGTCCTTGTGCTGCTTTGCATACCGTACATTCAGCTGATTCCCTACAAGACGCATTCCCTCGTTTCAGACCGGTTTTTGACATTAGCCGTGTGGCCTGCGGCATTGTTGGTTGTAGCCCTATCATGGCGATTCAGGCTCGCGATCCGCGCAGCCCTGATATTTGCAATAATATTATTATGGAGCTTTCAAACCATAGAGCGCCCTCGTGATTGGCGCAGTTATGAAGCGTTATGGGATTCCGATTTGCGTGCTTATCCCGGACACTACCTGCCTGCATATGAAGTGATCACGATGTATCAACTGACAAAGGGGCAATTCCGTGAAGCTGAAGAAGTTGCCAATAATATAATTGTTCCTGAAGCCCGGAGTATCATGAAAAAAATGGTCGAAGTGGCAAAGGATCTGAATGACGCCGCGACAACCGGTGATCCTCGTGAAGCAATGACTCATTTGCAGAACTTGGAACAACTATTCCAATACCCACCTGACCAGATCAAGTGGGATCCGACCATGCAATACTTCTGGTCTGAAAGCCTGAGTTCCTTCGTGCTTGAGTGGCAAGAATTGGTAAGGCATTTTCCGGATAACCCGGAAGTTCGCTCTAACGCCAGATTGTCGCTGCTCAGTGTATTGAAATATGGAAGCACAGCCGCTCAATCGCGATAATTCCGGCTTAGCCGGGGATGGTTAGACTTCCGCAAGCGGGCTTGCGATGGCGGGAGTTTTGGGAAGGAGTCAGCGCATGGTGCGGCGTATCGATTCAGCCCGTTCCAGTTGCCCGATTTTCTCATAGGCCAATGCCATATTCATGGTAGCCTCATAGTTCCCGGGACGGGCATCGATCGCTTTCTCATAGTAAGCGATCGAATCGGAATATTGGCCTCGCAATAATGCAAGATTACCTAATCCCGTCAAAGCCTCTGAATTCTTGGGATCGATCTGTACGGCTTCTTGCAGGAATTGTCTGCTTTTTTCAACCTGGCCGGTGATTCCGTATATCGTGCCAAGCGCCACCAGGGTATTCGTCTTTAGTAGCGGCGCTTTGACTTTTTGCAGGGCAGTCAGAAAATATTTTTCTGCAGCAGGATAATCCTCTTGCTTCATGTAGTAATATGCCAAGCCAATGAAACCATCACCGCTTTCAGGAGATATTTTGGTGATCCTGCTATATGCCGCCCCATCATCATGCCAATAGGGGATCTCCTGCCAGGTAATGACGCCATAAAACGTTATCAGCAGCGCGAATGCAGAGCCAACCGGAATGATTAGGGCGGGGTATTTTTCGTTGATGTGGCTGTACAGGAGCGCCGCGAATATGGCTATCCCGGTTGCCGGAACATACAGGAATCGTGCTGAATAATATCCTTCCAGGTAAAACATCATCAGAATGGCCGGCCAGGAAAATGCGATTACCCATATAACTGAGAACAGGTAAGGCTTCATTCTTTCTGTATCAAAGGTGCGAAATGCAAATCCGGCCAGCAAAGCTATCCCGGCCAGGCTGAACCAGCCAAGCGCTGAAGATACCGAATGCGCAGGGGGCTGGATATAAAATGGGACCTGTGCAGGGAAAACCAGCAACTGGCTATAACCCAATACAAAATCAACTGGCTTGGCTAGCTGAGATAAATTGATAGCTTCCCATTTGCCGGTTGTGCCCAAGGTGAAGCTGCGGGTAATCAAATATGCTACAACCAACAATGTATGCAACAAGACTGAAATCCAGTTTATTCTTTTTCTGAAAATCACATCATGCATGACCATGATCAATGGAAAAATAATCGCTACTTCTTTGCTCCACAGTGCCATCTGAAAACAAACCAGGGACACGGCTACATATCGCCACTTGTAAGGGTTTTCGGAGGATGATCGGTGGGCCAGCATTGCCCCCAGCAGAAAAAAAACCGCGAGAGGATCGGTAATTCCGGACAGCCATGCTACGGATTCAACCCTGCTTGGGTGCAGTGCGAATATGCCTGCACCGAACAGGGCGGCCACGGGTGACGCGGCGCTTAACTTGCGTATAAATATGTAGACGAGGATGGTATTTGTCAGGTGCAGCAACAAATGGAAAATGTGGTAGCCAGCAGGATCGCTGCCCCATAACTTGTGACCCGTTGAAAAGATTATCAGAACCAGAGGGCGATACATCGCTATAGTATTGTCGCCCAGGGCGGTGTTGGCCCAGAATCCCTTGCCTAAAAAATCGATTATATGGTTGCCATCGAGATACGGGTTGTCCTTGATGATGGGAGTATCGTCAACCACAAAGCCACCACTCAGGCTAGGCATGTAAATGAGGAGTATGACGAGCAGCAATGCCAGCAAACCAATATTATTTTTCAGTGTTGAGGTCAAGTTTGCCTTCATCATTAAATCTACCCTGTCGTTATATGCGCCTTGCTCGATTACAATTATGCCTTCTATATGCTTCAGGCGGTATCGTGAGTCAATCATGGAGAAATGCCATAGTACAGATGGAAACTGGAAATGTGCTGAAGTATTTGCCATGGTTGATTGGCAATATCCCGCCCCGGTTTTATCTTGTTGCAAGGATAGAATATATCCAGGGGGGATCGTCCCATTAACGCTCCTACTTTAAAAAAATTCATATCCGGCTGGGGGCGATTCCCGGTGCAATCCTGTTTGCTAGAACGTCCTGAGCGTTACGCCGACCTACTTTCTGGAACTGACAGCGTGATCGCGCACGGCCAAGGACGCAGTTATGGGGATGCTGCGCTCAACGAAAAGAGAATTGTGCTGCTGACAGAGCGCGTCAACCGTTTGCTTGAATTTGATGCAGCAGACGGGATTCTGCGCGCCGAAGCCGGGACGACCTTGGGCGAGATTCTGCCCGTGATCGTGCCGAAGGGCTGGTTTTTCCCGGTCACGCCAGGGACGAAATTCGTTTCTCTGGGTGGCTGCGTAGCGGCAGATGTGCATGGCAAGAACCACCACCATGAAGGTTCTTTTGGTGACCATGTTCTTGCTATCGAACTGATTCTGGCTGATGGCAGCCGGGTGGTGTGTTCGGCGTCCGAAAGGAAGGAACTCTTCTGGGCGACCGTGGGCGGTATGGGGCTGACCGGCATTATCGGCGAAGTGACGATCAAGCTCATCCCGATACAAAGTGCCTATATGATTGTGCGGCATCATAGCGCGGATAGCTTTGAGCAACTTTTTCAACTTCTGCAAAGTCCCTCCAATGATGACCGCTATACGGTCGCATGGATAGACAGCATGGCCAGCGGCGCCCAACTTGGACGCGGCATCGCCATGAGCGGGCATCATGCGGCGATGGAAGAATTGCCGGCTAATTTTCATAGATCCATCAAACCAGGGCGCAGACATTTCATTCCAGTTGTTTTTCCTGCCTGGGCGCTGAATTCGTTGAGCATATCCGCATTCAATTCGCGGTATTACAAAAGGGAAGGTGGCAGGCGTTATCCGTTTCTGAGCGGTTACGATTCATATTTTTATCCGCTGGATGCGATAGCTAACTGGAACCGCATGTACGGAAAGCGCGGCTTCGTGCAATACCAATGCGTGATACCTGATGCGGCTTCGTTTGACGGTATCCGGAAATTGCTGGAGGAACTTACGGACAGTCGCCGGCCATCCTTTCTCGCCGTGCTGAAACGACTCGGCCCGCAAGGCAGTGGGCTGCTGTCTTTCCCGATTGCAGGCTATACGTTGGCGTTGGACTTGCCGATCCGCGACCAGGGTTTGTTTGAACTGCTGAACAAACTGGACGAGATCGTTTTGCAGCACGGCGGACGCGTTTATCTGGCCAAGGACGCGCGGCTCTCGCCCGAGTCATTCCGGGCCATGTATCCGCGCTATGCGGAGTGGCTCAGGATTAAAAATTCAGTTGATCCGCAAAACAGGTTCAGCTCGAGCCTGTCGCGGCGTTTGAGGATCGGGGAGAGCGCATGAGTCATACAGTGTTGATTCTCGGCGCCACTTCGGCTATCGCGCGCGCAACCGCTGTCGCCTTCGCCAAACGCGGCGCGGCCTTGTTTCTCGCCTCGCGCGACGAGGAGGAGTTGCAGCGCATCGCGGCGGATATTCGTCTGCGCTACGGCGTCGCGGTGAATCACGGCCTGTTCGACGCTGAAGCGACCAATACTCACGAGGCATTTTTCAATTCAGTCGTTGCAGCCATGCCTAACCTGTCAGGCGTTGTGCTGGCTTTTGGCTACCTCGGCGATCAGCAGGCAGCACGCGATTTCAAGGTGGGAGCGAAAGTCATCGCCTGCAACTTTTCCGGCGCTGCTTCCATACTCAGTCACTGCGCTAATCATTTCGAAACATTGCAAAGCGGTTTCATCATCGGCATTTCCTCCGTGGCGGGAGATCGCGGCAGGCAGAGCAACTATGTTTACGGCGCCGCTAAAGGAGCGCTCAGCCTGTATCTGCAAGGGCTGCGCAACCGCCTTTATAAAAGCGGGGTGCGTGTCATCACCATCAAGCCGGGCTTTGTGGATACCGCGATGACCTATGGCTTGCCGGGACTGTTTCTCGTTGCCTCTCCGCAAAGCGTAGGAGAGCGCATTGTGGCAGCCGTGGGCAAATCGGCTGACGTGGTTTACCTGCCGCGGTTCTGGCGCTACATCATGCTGATCATCAAGCACATCCCGGAATTTATTTTCAAGCGGATGAAACTGTGAGCACGGCACAAGCGGCTAAGCAGGTCGTGGCGGCATTCGATTTCGACGGTACATTGACGCGGCGCGAAACGCTGCTGCCATTCTTGCTGTATACCCATGGCCCGATTACAGTTGCTCATCATGCGCTGTTTCTATCTCCGACTTTGGCAGGATATGCGCTTGGTCTGATTAATAACGGAGTAGCAAAGGAACGCGTGTTCGTCCGCTGCTTTGCGGGGATGAGCGATAAGGAACTTCAACAGCAGGGTGTGAGGTTTGCGTCAAATGTGCTGCCTGGATTGTTGCGTGAGGAATCTATGCAACGCTTCGTCTGGCACAAACAGCAGGGACACCGGTGCGTGGTGATCAGCGCTTCACTGGAAATCTACGTGAGGCCTTGGGCAGATAGCGCAGGCTTTGACGATGTGATCGCTACACGTCTTGAAACGCAAGAGGATGGGCACGTCACCGGGAAGTTATCGGGAGCAAACTGTTTCGGTATAGAAAAAGTCAATCGGTTGAGGGCATTGCTGGGAGCGCGCGAGGGCTATAGCTTGTACGCATACGGCGACAGCCGTGGCGACCGTGAATTGCTGTCATTTGCCGATTACGCTTACTATCGGAAAATTCCAAATACATAAAATGAAAAAAATGTTCGAACTGCTGCGCCTGATGCGCCCCCACCAGTGGGTGAAGAACACTTTCGTGTTTACAGGACTGCTGTTTGGACATGCCTGGCATGATGCCCACCTGGTCGTACAGGTAGTGCTCGCCTTCTTTGCTTTCTGTCTGGTGTCCAGCGCGATATACACCATCAATGACATCATTGATCTGGAGCAGGACAGGAATCATCCCAAGAAAAGCAGGCGCCCTTTGGCTGCCGGGTCGGTATCCATCTCCGCTGCCTTCACTTTGGCTGCCATACTCGGCCTGCTGGGTTTTGTGCTGGCCCATGCCGCATCGCCGACGGTGCTCATCATCCTGTGCGGTTATGCGCTGATGAACATCGCCTATTCTCTCTGGCTCAAGCATGTGGTGATTCTGGATGTGTTCATCATCGCCACCGGTTTCATGCTGCGCATACTCGCCGGCACGCTGGGTGTCGGCATCCCGCCCTCTCAGTGGCTGCTGCTGTGCGGCTTGATGGTGACGCTGTTCCTCGGTTTCACCAAGCGCCGTGCGGAAATCATTGCGCTGACCGATGACAAAACCGCGCATCGCAAAGTGCTGGAACACTACAGTGCGGTGCTGCTGGACAAGATGATAGGGATCACCGCTGCCGGGCTGATCATGAGCTACAGCCTGTACACGATGAACGCCGACACCATACGCATCCACGGCACGACCAACCTGATCTACACCGTGCCGTTCGTGATGTACGGGGTGTTCCGTTATATCTACCTGCTGCATCACCAGAGCCGGGGCGGCGATCCTTCGCATGACCTGGTGCGCGACCCGCATTTGTTTATTGTGGTCGGCGCATGGCTGGCCGCGACCATTCTGCTGATCGCATGACCGAGACTGCTTTGGGCGGCTGGCAGTTCCGCGCATCGTTGTCGATCGTGCTGCTGAGCGC
>JBARHM010000186.1:0-1878 GCA_049799235.1 Gallionella sp. | reverse complement strand
GTTTTATCAGATACAGGTAAATTCCGACAACCAACCCATCGGTGCCGAAGCGCTGCTGCGCTGGATAGATCCGATGAGGGGGGTGGTAATGCCGGCCGATTTCATCTCGCTTGCGGAAGAGACCGGGCTGATCCTGCCCATCGGTTTGTGGGTGTTGGAAACGGCTTGTGCCCAGATCAAGGCATGGGAGGCAAATCCGCTGACATGTGAACTGAAACTGGCCATCAACGTGAGCGGGCGCCAGTTTCACCAACCGGACTTCGTCGAGCAAGTGCGCCAGACGCTGATCAAGACCGGCGCCGTCCCGAACCGGCTCAAACTTGAGCTGACCGAGAGTGTCGTGCTGGACGACATTGATGACACGATCGCCAAGATGCATGAACTGAAGCAGCTCGGCGTGCGTTTCTCGATGGATGATTTTGGCACGGGCTATTCATCACTGTCTTATCTTACACAACTCCCGATGGATCAATTGAAGATCGATCAGACTTTCGTGCACAACATCGAAACCAAGCACACTGATGCGGTGATCGTGCAAACCATCATCGGAATGGGCAACACTCTGGGAATGGAAGTGATCGCAGAAGGTGTGGAGACGGAACAACAACGTGAATTCCTGTATCGTGCCGGCTGTACCCGCTATCAGGGATATCTATTAAGCAAGCCGGTTCCGCTGGAGGAATTCGAGAATGCCCTGCTGGGACCTGGTTTTCCCGGATAACAAGCTCTGAGGAAGGTCATATTTCGTGCCGTTATGATTTTGAAGGCAGATAGATTTGCGGTATCATCGCGCCCTACGAAAATCATTTGATAAAACCACTGAATAGCCATTCGGCTAACTCACCAAAATACGGTGACATAAGCCGCTGGTTAACGACAGCCTAGCGGCTGGTTATATCCGGGCATCCGCATGACCAAGTACATTTTCATTACCGGCGGCGTTGTTTCTTCTTTAGGGAAGGGCATCGCCGCCGCTTCGCTTGCAGCCATCCTGGAGTCGCGCGGCCTCAAGGTGACGATGCTCAAGCTGGACCCCTACATTAATGTCGATCCCGGCACGATGAGCCCGTTCCAGCATGGCGAGGTGTTCGTTACTGAAGACGGCGCAGAAACCGATCTGGACCTGGGGCACTACGAACGGTTCATTTCCGCCAGGATGCGCAAGGCCAACAATTTCACCACCGGACAGATATATGACAGCGTGATTCGCAAGGAGCGACGCGGAGAGTATCTGGGCAAGACGGTGCAGGTGATTCCGCATATCACCAACGAGATCCAGACATTCATCGAGCGCGGTGCAGCCGCTTCCCATGAGGGCAAGGCTGATGTGGCGATTGTCGAGATCGGTGGAACAGTGGGTGACATCGAGTCGCTGCCGTTTCTCGAAGCCGCGCGCCAGATGGGCCTGCGCATGGGACGCAACCAGGTGGCTTATGTGCATCTTACGCTGGTTCCCTATATCGCCACCGCCGGCGAATTGAAGACCAAACCGACCCAGCATAGTGTGCAGAAATTGCGCGAGATCGGTATATTCCCGACCGCCTTGCTGTGCCGTGCAGACAGACCGATCCCGGACGATGAGCGAGCCAAGATCTCTCTGTTTGCCAATGTGCGCGAAGAAGCGGTGATCTCGATGTGGGATGTGGACACCATCTACAAAATCCCGCAAATGCTCAATCAGCAAGGCCTGGATCGTATCGTTTGCGAAGATCTGGCGCTGGATCTTCCCCCGGCTGATCTGTCGGTGTGGACGAAACTGGTGGGCGCACTGGAAAACCCGCAGCACAAGATCACCATAGGCATGGTCGGCAAGTACGTCGACCTGACCGAATCGTACAAGTCGCTGATCGAGGCTTTGCGCCATGCCGGGATACACAC
>JBARHM010000185.1:0-2617 GCA_049799235.1 Gallionella sp. | reverse complement strand
TCTATTCTCAGGCTAAACTGACAGCAGTGGCGAGACGATTGAACGAACGACCCAGGAAAACACTTAATTACGAAACGCCCGCTGAAAGATTCAGCCAATCTGTTGCATCGACCGGTTGAAACCGCAGCCAATTCCGGACGTTCGAGAATTTCCCGCATAGCAGACATTCAAGTTTCAAAGGCACTGTTTGAATCAGATGAAAGAAGCAAATTTCATTTGTCTTTACTATCTATACCCAACTAAATAGCTACATAATTTCAAAGTCAATTTCCATTTCCACATGCATCGTCTATTGTTAAAAGATTTCCGTTCCGTCATCTTGGCCGTGTGGTTACTTGGTGCAACACAATCCTTTGCCATGGAATCAGCACTTGAACTCAAAGATATATATATGCAGAAAGTGGATCGCCAGCTTGTTGTGCCGCAGGAAGAGCAACGTTTTTATGCTGAACAACTCATCCACGAATTGCGGCAAGCGCGATTGGACAAATTGCCGCAGCAATATGTGGTGCTTGTTGATCGCAGCCCGCAGGTGCAGGCATTATTATTGTTCTGGATATCAGATGTCGGCCTTGCTGAATTTATTGGCGCATCACCGGTATCGACTGGACGGAGAGGAGGGTTCATGTATTACGAAACACCGATTGGTGTGTTTGATCACTCCGTTACAAACCTCGATTTTCGTGCCGAGGGCACGGAGAATGCGTTGGGCATCCTCGGTTATGGCGTCAAGGGCATGCGCGTGTATGACTTTGGCTGGCAGCGCGCAAGCAGAACATGGAAGGCTGGCGAAGGAAAAATGCGGCTACAGATGCACACCACTGATCCACGCTACCTCGAGCCCCGGCTGGGAACCGTGCAATCGATGGGTTGCATCCGCATTCCTGCCACGCTGAACGCACTGATTGACCATTACGCCATACTCGATGCGGATTATGAACGTGCCAAGGCAAGCAGCCGACATTTCCAGACGCTGAGCCCTGATCGCGAGCCTACACCCTGGTCGGGACGCTATCTGGTAGTCATGGACTCCAATCGTGTTGTCCGGCCGGATTGGTCGCCGAGGCCAAGCATGAAAATACTGTTGCCTAAAGTCAAACCGGCCGTCACCCAAGCGCCTGTTCAGCGCTGATCCCACAGGCAGTTATGTGCAAAAGGGGAAGCTCGAGTGCTCCCAATTCAGAGGTAGCGATTATGGCAAAGTGGCTCGTCATGATTGGCATCATATTCATTCTGGTTGGAGTGGCTTGGCCCTGGCTATCCAAGCTGGGCATCGGTCATCTTCCCGGTGATATTTATATCGAGCGAAAAGGATTCAGCTTCTACTTTCCGATTACTACCAGCATCATAATTTCTCTGGTGCTGTCGATTCTTTACTGGATATTCAGAAAATGAATGAGAAACAATAATTTTCGATCGTCTGCTTCTGGGAAGTAAACCAGCTTGTGTGGTGTGCAAGACAGTGCCAGAACCAGTCATTGAGGTGATTCTGATATATTGTATAAAATAATTATTGAGCTTGGAGGCCTGCCATGAAAATCGATTCCACCGAATTCGGCAGTATCACCATCAACGGCACAACCTATTCTCACGACATCCTAATCCACCTGTCAGGCGAGGCGGTCAAGCGCAAGAAGAAACTCTCTAAGAAGTCTTATGGAACCTCCCACATCATTTCACGCGAGGAGGCGGAATTCATTTACGAAAAAGGCTGCAATACCTTGGTGTTGGGCGCAGGGCAGTATGGCAATGTGATGCTGTCGCCGGAGGCCGCTGAATTCTTCGAGCATCATGATTGCCGAGTAATCCTGCAGCCTACGCCCGATGCCATCGAGACTTACAACAAGATCAGGGGCAAGGCCAAGACCATTGGCCTTTTTCACGTCACCTGCTGAGCCATTGCCTGCAGAAATCACCAATGCCGTCCTCGCCTGCTGCTATTCTTCCTGGCCCTAGCTTTCCTGATCAGCTTCGTCCAGATCGGACTGATCAGCATTGCCTTCGACAAGCTGGGGCTTTCACCGGAATCGGCCTACCTGCTCCTGCTGTGCACGCTGGTCGGTAGCCTGATCAACCTGCCGCTGTTCAGCCTCAAGGCCGATAGTGCGGCACAACCAAGAATACCGACGGAACTGGCGCGATGGTCTTTTTTCAAGTTGCTACCCTTCACCGGCAAAATTATGGTCACCGTCAACGTCGGTGGTGCAGTGGTGCCGGTCGCCTTCTCGCTTTACCTGATCGCCCACAACCCGCTGAACCCGTTGCAGATCGCTATCGCGGTGGCAGTGGTTGCCATCATCGCCCGCACGGCCAGCCGGCCTATTCCCGGCATCGGCATCGGCATACCGATGCTGATCGCACCGATTGCCGCCGCGCTGATCGCAATCATCCTCGATCCGCAACAGCGTGCTCCACTTGCCTATATCGGTGGCACCCTGGGTGTGCTGATCGGTGCCGACCTGATACGCCTCAAGGACATCCGTAAGCTGGGCGCACCCATCGCTGCCATCGGGGGTGCCGGTACTTTTGATGGGGTATTTGTCACCGGCCTCCTTGCGGTCTTGCTGGCGTAAGGGTTCTTATCCTCCCGAGTCGTGTTCCTCTACCAGCTCCGCCA
>JBARHM010000184.1:0-1707 GCA_049799235.1 Gallionella sp. | reverse complement strand
AAGTTGTTCACTTTGCCCTCCCTGATTTAATGTGGGGAGGGGGGTGGTTTGGGTTCAATCCACAGAATTATTGAACGGTTCCGATATCGCCGTGTTTGGGTATTGCCACTTTGCTTAACATGGTGCTGCGCGCCATGTTAGCCTGTACAAATACTCCGCCAGCTAGCGTACCGCTTCTTTTAATTGTTCCAGAATGGCCGGGTTTTCCAAAGTTGAGACATCCTGCTTGATCTCTTCGCCTTTGGCGATTGAGCGCAACAAGCGGCGCATGATCTTGCCCGAACGCGTCTTGGGCAGGTTGTCGCCGAAACGGATCTCTTCCGGTTTGGCGATCGGGCCGATCTCCTTGCCGACCCAGTCGCGCAGCGTCTCGACGAGTACTTTTGCCTTTGCCGGATCGGTGGGACGCGCGCCTTTCAGCACCACGAATGCGATGACAACTTCGCCTTTGATGTCGTGCGGACGGCCGACCACTGCAGCTTCCGCGACCAGCGGGCTGGCGACCAATGCCGATTCGATCTCCATCGTGCCGAGGCGGTGGCCGGAGACTTTCAGCACGTCATCATTGCGTCCCATGATCCAGATGTAACCGTCTTCGTCTCGATGGGCGGAATCGCCCGCCAGGTAATAGCCGCGCATCTCTTCGGGAAAGTAGTTCTTCCTGAAGCGTTCAGGATCACCCCAGATGGTGCGTATCTGCGAGGGAAATGGTTTGGTGATGACGAGCGAGCCGCCTTGCTGTGCTTTGACTTCATTCCCGGCCTCGTCCACCACCGCGACCTGGATGCCGGGAACGGGCAGGGTGCAGGAACCGGGCTTGGTCGGCACGGCGCCGGGCAACGGCGCGATCATGTGGCAGCCGGTCTCGGTCTGCCACCAGGTGTCCACGATGGGGCAGCGTGCCTGACCGACGGTGTTGTAGTACCACATCCACGCCTCGGGGTTGATCGGCTCGCCGACTGTGCCGAGCAGTCGCAACGAGGAAAGGTCATATTGTTTCGGCAGATTCTCGCCGAGCTTGATCAGCGACCGTATCGCGGTCGGCGCGGTGTAGAAAGTCGTGACCCTGTGATCCTGGATCATCTTCCAGAACCGTCCCGCATCGGGCCAGGTCGGTATCCCTTCGTACATCACCTGGGTAGCGCCCATCGCCAAAGGGCCGTAGGTAACATAGCTGTGACCGGTGACCCAGCCCACATCGGCGGTGCACCAGAACACATCCGAAGGTTTGTAATCGAACACCCATTTCATCGTCAGCATCGCGCCGAGCAGGTAGCCACCGCTCGAATGTTGCACGCCCTTGGGTTTTCCAGTGGAGCCCGAGGTGTAAAGGATGAATAGCGGATGTTCTGCACCGACCCATTCCGGTTCGCAAGCCGTGCTTTGCCTGGACACCAGATCATGCCACCAGACATCGCGTGTTGCGCTGAACTGCGTCTCGCTGCCGGCGCGGCGATAGATGATGACGTTCTTGACTATATCGCAGCCATCCAGCGCGAGCGCTTCGTCCACAATGGATTTGAGCGGCATCACCTTGCCGCCGCGCATCTGCGCGTCGGCGGTTATCACTGCACAGGCTTGCGCATCGGTGATGCGCTCGTGCAGGCTTTTGGCGGAAAAGCCGCCGAACACGACGGAATGGATCGCACCGATGCGCGCGCAGGCTTGCATCGCGATCACCACCTCGATGCTCATCGGCATGTAGAT
>JBARHM010000183.1:0-5117 GCA_049799235.1 Gallionella sp. | reverse complement strand
GCACCAATGGTCTCGGCAGTATATTTGTGATCGGGGAGCGCATCGCCAGCATTAATCCAATGTGGTTGCCTTCCGGGATGAGTTCATCATCAAGGCCGATGCTGCTCTCGTGATATTTGATGCCGTTCAAGACTTGCACGTCATATCCGCCGGTGAAGGGCTGTGACGATTCCAGGGCCAGTTTGCCGGCAGAGCTCAGTATGGTTTGGGCGCCCAGTGAAATGAAAGTAGTCGTGTCTGGAAAATTCAGACGGCGTAGCATGGCGCTATCCCACGCCTTGAAAAAGATAGCATTTACATTATGATCCAGAACTGGCGAGATTTTTTTAATTTTCGTGTATAGGACGCCGCGCCTATCGTCATACCAGAGCGGTTGATTATTTGTTGCTGCCATCTGAAAGTCTGGAATTTCAGCGTTATTCCAAAAATCGAACACCGGCTTTCCGTCTCTGGCATCAGTGATAACGATGCCTTCAAATTCCATGCTTTCTGCCTGGGCAGTAAACAATGCCTGCAGCTTCTCTTCGCGCTCCTGTCCCTTTAGGTTGAGCAAGCCGGACCACTCGATGATATCGAGTATATGGTCTGCGTCATCATCCCAAATACGCTGTTGGAACTGGATGCGCTGAACAAAATTTGTGAGGTCATTGTGCATCACCGATCGATTTAACTGGTCGGTTTGATGCTGGTAACCCAGCACGATGATGGTGCTCATCACCACCGAGAACGAACCCAATAACAGCAGTAATCTACGACCGAAAATTTGCCGTAGAGTGTTATGTTTTACGATGTCCGGATTGTTCTTCAATGTGGTTCATTTCCAGGCGTGTTGCGGATAAAATCGGCAAATGACAAATTCGACTCATTCGAGTTTGTCGCCATGTTGTGGAAGAAGTTTTCCGTTGTTGCCACTGCTTGCGTATCCCAGCCTATCCTGCTTGGGAACATGCCTTGGTTGCGTTGCAGGATATCGGTCAGCAGTTCGCTTTTTGCGGAATCGAAGCCGGGTTGACTGGCGAGTTTATCAACGACTTCATGGGCGGAATGCGCGGACATCCATTGCAGGGTGCGGTCGAACATGCGCCGGACTTTCTTCACCGTCTCCGGGTGCTGTGCATACACGTCTTCGCGAGTAGCCAGGGCGGCATGTACGATCGGACCGCCAAGCAGTTCGCTGCTTTGTTTTGGTGGATACAAATCGGCCAGCCTGACGGCCACGCCCTGGGCAACCAGCTCCGAGGAAAACGGTTCATCTCCCATGATGGCATCGACAGTAGCGCTGGTCAGTGCGGCACGCTGCGCTTCGCGACTTTGGCCTGCCGAGATGAATTGCACGTCGCTGGATTTGAGTCCGGCACGCTGGATGAGGTATTCCGTCATCATATGCCCCATGGAACGCTGTGCACTGGTGCTGGAGGACGTGCCGATTGGTCGGCAGCTATTGCCTTGGCAAGATAGACTGGCAGATAAGACAAAGTGCCTGGCCCGGGAACCGCCAGCACGATGGTCTCTGCTTGCGCGGATGCGAACAAGGTCATCCACAAAACCAGCAGGAAACCGGAAAAACTAATACGACTTTTCATTGATGACATTTCATTGATATAGAACTCATGTGCCGCATTGTTTCAGAGACAGTTTCATTCGGCAATATTCAATCTCTTGATTAGCACGGGTTTAGCAACACTTCACTGCATCAACCCACTAAAAAAGTGTCTGAGGGCGAGCACGCGTTGGTTGATATCGGTATATTTTAACTCGATCCGCAGCTTGTCCTGTCCCGCCATCTTGATGTGCCGCTTGCTCTGGATCAGCGTGATGATCTTCATCGGGTCAACAGGGGGATTGGGCACGAACTGGATCACGATGGAATCGGAGGATGCATCCACCTTGCTGATGCCGAGCGGGTGGGCTGCGATGCGCAGGCGGTGGCAATCCAGCAGTATCTGTGCGGGTTCCGGCAGCAGGCCGAAGCGGTCGATCAGTTCCTGGTGCATGTCTTCCAGCTCTTCCATCGAGGCGCAGTTGGCCAGGCGTTTGTAGATGACCAGGCGCTGGTGGATGTCGCCGCAATAATCATTGGGCAACAGTGCGGGCGTGTGCAGGTTGATCTCGGTGGTGACGCCGAGCGGGTGCGACATGTCCGGCTCCTTGCCTTGCCGCAAAGAAGCGATCGCGGCGGAGAGCATGTCGTTGTACAGGCTGAAACCGATCTCCTGCATCTCTCCGCTTTGCGATTCGCCGAGCACCTCGCCCGCGCCGCGTATCTCCAGATCGTGCATCGCGAGATAGAAACCGCTGCCGAGTTGTTCCATCGCCTGGATCGCTTCGAGTCTTTTCCTCGCCTGCGCGGTCAGGGCCTCGGTCTCCACCATCAGATAGGCGTAAGCCTGATGGTGCGAGCGGCCGACGCGGCCGCGCAACTGGTGCAACTGCGCCAGGCCGAAACGGTCGGCGCGGTTGATCAGGATGGTGTTGGCGCTGGGCACGTCGATGCCGGTCTCGATGATGGTGGTGCACAGCAGCACATTGAATCGCTGCTGGTAAAAGTCGCGCATCACAGCTTCCAGTTCGCGCTCGTTCATCTGTCCGTGCGCGACGCGCAGCCGCGCTTCGGGCAGCAGTGCGGTGAGTTTTTCCGCCATGTTGGCGATGGTGTCCACCTCGTTATGCAGGAAATAGATCTGTCCGCCGCGCTTCAATTCGCGCAGCACCGCCTCGCGGATGATGCCGTCGCTGGTCTGCGCGACGAAGGTCTTGATCGACAGGCGGCGTTGCGGCGCGGTGGCGATCACCGAGAAATCGCGCAGGCCTTCCAGCGACATCGCCAGCGTGCGCGGGATCGGGGTGGCGGTGAGCGTCAGCACATCAACTTCGGCACGCAGTGCTTTCAGCCTTTCCTTTTGCTGCACGCCGAAGCGGTGCTCCTCGTCGATGATCACCAGGCCGAGGTTGTGGAACTTCACGCCCTTCTGGATCAGCTTGTGCGTGCCGATGATGATGTCGAGCTTGCCGTCCGCCATGTCCTTCAATGCCTGGGTCTGTTCCCTGGCGGAGCGGAAGCGCGACAGCTCAGCGATCCTGACCGGCAGGTCCGCGAAGCGGTTGGAGAAATTCTGGAAATGCTGCTCGGCCAGCAGCGTGGTGGGCACCAGCACCGCAACCTGCTTGCCATCCATCGCCGCGACGAATGCGGCGCGCAGCGCGACCTCGGTCTTGCCGAAGCCGACATCGCCGCATACCAGCCGGTCCATCGGTTTGCCGGATTGCAGATCGGCGATCACTGCCTCGATGGTGGCGGCCTGGTCGGGTGTCTCCTCGAAACGGAATCCGGCGGCGAACGCCTCGTAATCGTGCGGCGCCAGCTTGAACGTGTGTCCCTTGCGCGTGGCGCGCTGCGCGTAGAGGTTCAGCAATTCGGCGGCGGTATCGCGCACCTGTTTCATCGCGCGGCGCTTCGCCCTGTCCCATGCGCCGCTGCCCAGCTTGTGCAACGGCGCGGCTTCCGGCGCGCCGCCGCTGTAGCGGCTGATGACGTGCAATTGCGCAACCGGCACGTAGAGTTTGTCGCCGTCCGCATATTCCAGCAGCAGGAATTCGTTCTCTCCTTCGCCGAGATCGAGGTTGACCAGACCCATATAGCGCGCGATGCCATGTTGCTCATGCACGACCGGATCGCCGACCTTGAGCTCGGACAGATCGCGCAGCATACCCTCGACATTGCTCTTCTTCGCGGTGCGCGCTGCACGGCTGCGCGGTTGTGTCGCATAAAGCTCAGTTTCTGTCACGACGGCGATGCCGTCATCGGAGAGGATGAAGCCGTTTTGCAGCGCGGCAACACCAAGCATGAACTTGTCCTTGCCGTCGATGAAGGAGGCATAGTTCTCGCAAACAAGAGGCGTGAGACCGTACTCTTTCAGATAGCCCGCGATGATCTCGCGTCGCCCGAGGCTGTCGGCCAGCAGCAGCACACGTCCTTCGTAACCCTGCAGGAAATTCTGGAACGCCTGTGTCGGAACATCGGCGCGGCGGTTCACTGCGATGTCGGGCAGCGGGGCAGTGGTGCAGGGAATTTTATTTTTGGGTGTTCCGCTACCCTCTCCCTCCGGTTCGCTCCTCGGCTTCGCCCCCCTCGCTACGCTCTCCCCGCTTGCGGGAGAGGGTATTGAACTCCCCTCGCCCACAAGCGGGAGATAACCATCGACTTGCCCGCGAGCGGGCTTAGTCGATTGGCTAGTTGTTCCATCAGGGGTTGGGGGAGAGGGCAGAATATCCAGTCGCGCAAAATCCTTCACCCTTACAAAAAATTGTTCCGCATCCAGGAACAGTTCCTTTGGTTCCAGCAGCGGGCGCTCCGGATCGCCGCGCAACAGCTTGTAGCGAGATGCGGCATCCTTGCTGAAGGTGGCGATGGCATCATCCACTTCGTGGTGCAGGCACAGTGTGGCGTGCTTCGGCAGGTAATCGAACAGCGTCGCGGTCCTGTCGAAGAACAGCGGCAGGTAATACTCGATGCCCGCCGGGGCTACACCCTTGCTGACGTTCTTGTAGATGTGCGATCGGGACGGATCGCCCTCGAAACGTTCGCGGAAACTCTGGCGGAAACGCGCCTGACCCGCCTCGTCCAGCGGAAATTCGCGCGCCGGCAGCAAGCGGATCTCCGGCACAGGATAAAGCGTGCGCTGGGTGTCCACGTCGAAGGTGGCGATGGTCTCGATATCGTCGTCGAACAGGTCGATGCGGTAGGGCAGTACGCTGCCCATCGCGAACAGATCGATGATGCCGCCGCGTACGCAGTACTCGCCGGGAGACAATACCTGCTGCACATGGCTGTATCCGGCCAGCGTCATCTGCTCGCGCAACCTGGCGAGGTCGAGCTTCTCGCCGCGCTTGAGGAAGAAGGTGAATGCAGCCAGGTATTCCACCGGGGGCAGCGGATACAGTGCGGTAGTGATCGGCACCACGACTACATCAGAGGCGTTGGAGCGGATGAAGTGCAGCGTCGCCAGCCGTTCCGAGATCAGGTCCTGATGAGGCGAGAAGTGATCATAGGGTAGCGTCTCCCAGTCCGGCAGCAGATGCACGCGCAATTTCGGTTCGAAAAACGGGATCTCCTCGAC
>JBARHM010000182.1:0-10784 GCA_049799235.1 Gallionella sp. | reverse complement strand
GTTGCTTGGTAGTTGGAAAATGGCGATGATCGTTTCAGCGGGCGCAAATATCCTGGCTGCCCTGCTGGCAATTGCGGTACTTAAACCAAGGCGGCACAAAGCTATTGCACGGTTCAATGGCTCGCCTGGTGGTAACTGATTACGGCAACAGCGCTTGATCAATTTGCCCGGAGGAATTTATGGCACAGTGGATAGCATTCACCCACGGAGGCAAGCCGGGATTCGGCCAGGTCGAGGGTGAGCGTGTCATTGTCTGCGAGGGAGAAATGTTTGCCGGGCCGCGCAGGGCAGGAACAGATCTCGCGCTGGCTGATGTCAGTATCGATCTGCCCTGTCGTCCTGGCAAGTTCATCGCGTTGTGGAACAACTACCATGCACAGGCAGCCAAGCAAAATCTTGCGATACCTGCCGAGCCTCTGTATCTGATCAAAACACCCAACAGTTATTGCGCGCACGAGCGTGTTGTGCCTTTGCCCGCCGGCTACGATGGGCGGGTGGTTTATGAAGGCGAGCTGGGCATCGTGATAGGCAAGCGATGCAAAAGCGCGAGTGAGGAACAGGCCAGGCAAGCCATATTCGGTTTTACGTGCATCAACGACATCACGGCGCTTGATCTGATTGCAAAAGATCCCGCGTTTGCACAATGGACCAGGGCCAAGTCCTTTGACGGTTTCGGGGTCATTGGTCCGGCCATCGCAACAGGACTCGACTGGAAATCCCTGAATGTCAGAACCCTGCTCAATGGCAAGGAACGCCAGAATTATCCCTGCAGCGACATGATTTTTTCGCCGGAGAAAATAGTCCATGCCCTGTGTCAGGACATGACATTGGAACCTGGCGACGTGATCGCTTGCGGCACATCGCTGGGTGTAATGCCGATGAAACCGGGATCGGTCGTCGAAGTTCATATCGAGGGTATCGGGATACTGCGCAACACGTACGGGGTATCGGGTGCAGTTTAATGTTTTAATTTTTCAAATCACCAAAAGATAACATCCATGAAAATTTGTATCGTAGGTGCGGGTGCCATCGGCGGCATGTTGGGAGTCAAGTTTGCGCTGAGCGGGAACGATGTGACCTTGATCTTGCGCGGCGCCAATCTGGAAGCGGTGCGGCAGAACGGCCTGAGGATGATAGAAGAAGACGGCAAGGAACTTCTCGCCAAACCGATCAAGGCTACCTCGGTGATAGCAGAAGCGGGTGTTCAGGACGTTGTGATACTGACGCTCAAGGCGCACCAGGTCCCCGCAGTTGCCGCCGAGCTACCGGCGCTGATGCATGCCGATACCCGCATCATCACGATGCAGAACGGCATACCCTGGTGGTACTTCCACAAGCTGCCAGGCGAACTGGGGCAGCGTTATCAGGGAACGCCGGTCAAGGCTGTCGATCCCGATGGCATCATCGCCAAACACATAGCCGTCGATCGCGTGATCGGCAGTGTCGTCTATCCGGCCAGTGAAGTGATACGCCCGGGCGTGATCAAGGTCATCGAAGGGAATCGATTCACGCTCGGCGAGATCGACGGCAGTGAAACGCCCAGCATACGCGCGATCAGTGACGCATTCAAAAATGCCGGATTCAAAGCGCCTATCATCAATGATATTCGCTCCGAGATCTGGTTGAAGCTGTGGGGGAACCTGAGCTTCAACCCGATCAGCGCCCTGACGCATGCCACGCTGGAGGACATTTGTGTCTTTCCCGCTACCCGTGAATTGGCTGCAAACATGATGCGCGAGGCGCAGACCATAGGCGAAAAACTCGGCGTGCATTTCAAAGTCAGCCTGGAAAAGCGCATCAATGGAGCCCAGGCAGTCGGCCAGCACAAGACTTCCATGCTGCAGGATGTCGAGATGGGCCGGCCGATCGAAATTGAAGCTTTGGTCGGCTCTGTGATAGAACTTGGCAAGATCA
The DNA here is from genome assembly GCA_049799235.1 of Gallionella sp. GTDB lineage: Bacteria > Pseudomonadota > Gammaproteobacteria > Burkholderiales > Gallionellaceae > Gallionella. Next base: position 8,870 of record JBARHM010000182.1, on the reverse strand, counting down.
CCGAAACACCGACGCCCAACATCGATGCCGTCTACGCGCTCGCGTCGCTGTTGGCGAACAAGTTGCAGCAGCACAAGGCGACTTTGCGTTTGTCCTGAACAGGCATCATCAACCTGCGACCCTATCAATCCCGGCTCTAATCTTAACAACCATGAAAAAATTCACTACCCTCTCAGAAATGATCGCGATACACGCGAAGGACACGCCTGCAGCGATCGCGATCACGGCGCCTTCTGCCAAGCCGCTGACCTACCAGGCTTTGAATCTCCTTGTGGAAAATACCGTGAAGACACTCAACAAGCTGGGCGTGGGCAGGGGAGACCGGGTCGGGATCGTATTGCCGAACTGTCCGGAAATGGCCACAGCATTTGTTGCGATAGCCAGCGGCTGCACGGCGGCACCGTTGAACATGGCGTATCGAGCCGATGAGTTCGAATTTTATCTCGGCGACCTGAAAGCAAAGGCACTGGTCGTCGCCAGCGGGCGCGACACTCCGGCCCGCGCCGTCGCCGCAAAACTGGGCATCGCGATCCTGGAGTTGACGCCCCATCCTGAAAATGGCGCGGGCAGTTTTACGATCAACGGTAATACTGATTCAGGCAAGCCGGTCGCAAACGGCGGCCTTGCGCATACCGACGACATCGCACTGATCCTGCATACTTCCGGCACAACCTCGCGGCCCAAGATCGTGCCGCTCACCCACAAGAACGTATGCGCTTCCGCGCGCAACATCAGCACGACGCTCAAGCTCCGACAGGACGACCGCGAGTTGCATGTGATGCCGCTGTTCCACATCCATGGATTGATCGCAGGCGTGCTCGCGCCGATGGCGGTCGGCAGCCAGATTTTCTGCACGCCGGGTTTCAATGCGTTGAAGTTTTTCGCATGGATGAAAGAGTGCAAACCGACCTGGTATACCGCCGTACCTACGATGCACCAGACCATATTGTCCCGTGCCGCTGGCAACATGGACGTCATCGAAAGCAATCCTTTGCGATTCCTTCGATCATCCTCTTCGTCCATGCCGACGCAGGTCATCGCCGAACTGGAAAAAGTATTCAACGCGCCTTTGATCGAATCGTATGGCATGACAGAAGCCGCCCACCAGATGGCGAGCAACCCCTTGCCACCTGCCAAACGAATACCCGGTTCGGTAGGCATCGCTGCAGGTCCGGAGATCGCGATCATGGGTAACGACGGAAAGTTGCTTGCGCCCGGTGTGATAGGAGAAGTCGTGGTACGCGGCGAGAACGTCACGCTGGGTTATGAGAATAATCCCAAAGCGAATGCAGAAGCATTTACCAATGGCTGGTTCCGCACCGGCGATCAAGGTTCGTTAACCAGCGATGGTTACTTGACGTTAACCGGCCGCTTGAAGGAAATCATCAACAGGGGAGGGGAAAAGATTTCCCCGTTGGAAGTTGACGAAGTCCTGATGCATCATCCCGCGGTGATGCAGGTTGTCACCTTTGCAATGCCTCATGAAAAACTGGGTGAGGACGTCGCGGCGGCCGTCGTGCTGCGTGAGGGCAATAGTTTGACTGAGCGTGAATTGCGCGACTTCGCGGCGACCAGGCTTGCGGATTTCAAGGTTCCCAGAAAGATCTTGTTCATGGCCGAAATACCCAAAGGTGCCACGGGTAAATTGCAGCGTATCGGTCTTGCCGCCAAGTTGGGATTGGGCGCATAGCGCGCCCGTTTGATTGCCCTTATTGCAACAATTCCTGGGCAGCCAGAACACCGCTTCCCTTTAGCTTGATTCCAAATGCCTTCATACCCATCTCGCAACCGCTGATCGCTGCAAGCAAGGTAAGTGCATTGCAGTCCCCCATGTGGCCGATCCTGAATACCCGCCCCTTGATCTTGCCCAACCCGGTGCCTAGGGAAAGGTTGTAACGTTCGAGTATAAGTTTGCGCAGTGCATCTGCATCAACGCCTTCCGGGGTCACCACACCTGTTACCACCGGTGAGTATGCGGCCGGATCCTGGCATTGGGTTTCCAGGCCCCATGCGTTAACAGCCGCACGGCATGCCGAGCCCAAGCGTTGATGACGGGCAAAGACATTATCGAGCCCTTCGGTCATCAGCATCTCGATAGCCTCGTGCAAACCATAAAGCAGATTGATCGCAGGAGTGGTCGGCCAATATCCGGTTTTGTTCGCCTCAAGAATCTCATCCCAGGCCAAAAATGCCTTGGGAGATCTTGCGGTTTTGCTCGCTTCGATCGCCTTGTGGGAGATGGCATTAAAGCCCAGGCCGGGCGGGAGCATCAGGCCTTTTTGCGAACCGCATATCGAAACATCCACACGCCATTCATCATGGCGATAATCGGCCGAAGCCAGGCCTGAGACCGTATCGACGATCAGCAAAGCCGGATGTCTGGCTGCATCGATCGCTTTGCGTACGGCAGCCATATCGGAAATAACCCCGGTCGAGGTTTCGTTATGCACCACACAGACGGCTTTGATCTGATGATGGGTATCAGCCTTAAGGCGCGCTTCGATCTTGGCGGCATCCACACCGTAACGCCATTCTTTTGCGCCAGACAAACCCAGATACTCTGTATTGAAACCCAAACGATCAGCCAGCTTTTTCCATAAGGTTGAAAATTGACCGGTCTCATACATCAGCACCTGGTCCCCGGGGGACAGCGTATTTACCAAGGCGCCTTCCCATGCACCCGTTCCGGATGCCGAGTAGATGATGACGGGTTGCTTGGTTTTGAAAATCTGTTTGATGTCGGAGAGTACTTTCAAACCCAATTGACCAAACTCCGGGCCGCGATGGTCTATGGGTGGAAAGCTGATCGCTCTCAGGATGCGTGCGGGAACCGGGCTAGGCCCGGGAACATGCAAGAAGTGACGGCCGGATGGATGGGAATCAAGTTTGAGCATGTTCTATCTCCCTAATGATTTGTATTGATATAAAAGTCATTTCAGCTTTTTTGTATTCTCACACAAAAAAGCTCAAAGGGGCTAAGGCCGCAATATTTTAGATGTAGGAGATCAAGCGGAATCTGTATGGTATTGACAATGAAAATCGGATTGATGGGGTTTCGTGCGAGAGTTGTGTTGACTTGTGCGGTTGAATTTCCTATTCTTCGCGTCCCTATCCCGTTACATTGAGTGCCGGGATCAAGGACAAGCGAAAACAATTCTACCTCTGTGTAATCGCAATGCTGGAGGTCTTGGAGTGAACCGGGTTCCTGCCGTTAGGTAATTGTCTTCGGATATTGTTTCACCGCGGATGTTTGCCGAGTGGAGACTGCAAAAAAATAACAACGGAAATAATCATCGTACATTAATGACTGGGAGGCTTAATGAAACACACTACTGCAAGCATTTTGTGTAACACTTTTGTCAGGACAGTTGTCACCGCCACGACCATTCTGGGATTATCGGTTCCGGCAACGGTGCTGGCGGACTGGGAACCTACCAAGCCGGTTGAATTTGTCGTTCCTGCAGGAACCGGCGGCGGTGCCGACCAGATGGCGCGCCTGGTTCAGGGCGTAGTCACGAAGCACAACCTGATGAAGCAGCCGATGGTGGTCGTCAACAAGTCGGGCGGCGCCGGCGGCGAGGGCTTCCTCTACGTCAAGGACAGCAAGGGCGATCCGCACAAGATCATCATAACCCTGAGCAATCTTTTCACCACCCCGCTGGCAACCGGCATTCCGTTCAACTGGAAGGACCTTACGCCAGTCTCGATGCTCGCGCTCGACGAGTTCGTGTTGTGGGTCAACGCCGATTCGCCGTACAAGACCGCCAAGGACTATCTGGCGGCGGTGAAAGCCGGCGACGACAACCAGTTCAATATGGCAGGCACCGGCTCGAAACAGGAAGACCAGATCATCACGGCCGCCCTCGACAAGTTCACCGGCAAGAAATTCACCTATGTGCCGTTCAAGGGGGGTGGTGATGTCGCCGTGCAACTGGTCGGTGGTCACGTGAATTCCACCGTGAACAATCCGATCGAGGCCGTGGCTCACTGGCGCGCCGGCAAGCTGCGTCCGCTGTGCGTGTTCGACGATCAGCGCATGCCGTACAAGGAAAAGGTCACCGACACCATGTCGTGGAACGATATCCAAACCTGCATGGAAGCCGGCGTGAAAGTGGACTATCTGATGCTGCGCGGCATTTTCATGCCCGGTGATGTCGGCCAGGACCAGGTAAATTTTTACGTCAACTTGTTCAAGAAAGTGCGTGAAACGCCGGAATGGAAGGAATTCATGGAAAAGGGCGCGTTCAACACGAGCTTTATGAGTGGCAAGGAATACGCCGACTGGGTGCAGAAGGCCGAGGATACGCATAAAACATTGATGAAGGATGCCGGGTTCCTCGCCAAGTAGCGCAGTGGCTCGCTGTCAGTCTGGCTTCGGCAGTTGCGTCTGGGAACCGAACGGGGTGAGGATCGTATCCTGGTCTTCACCCTGTTTTTTGCCGGGCCATCACGGCGCGTGATGGAAGACTGAGGAGTTGGGGATGCACGACAACGATCATTCCGAAGACAGAAGACAGCACGGCGCCTCCACGAAGCCGGTGGAAATAGACAGAAGACGGCACGGCGTCTACTCAGAAAGAAGACAGCACCACGTGCCGGTGAAGGTGGACAGAAGGCGGCACGGCGTCTCCGCGAAGGCGGTGGAAATCGCCGTGGCCGCGGTCATGTTCGGACTCGGGCTGGTGGTGATATTCGATAGCCGCCGTGTCGGATACGGCTGGGCCGACGATGGCCCCCAGGCGGGTTATTTCCCCTTCTATATCGGCCTGATCCTCTGTGCCGCGAGTGCGTGGACGCTGCTGCGGGCCGCGTTTTCCAGCCGCGCCGCGGGGGGTGTGTTCGTCAGCCGCAGGAAGCTCCGGCTGGTGCTGTCGGTTTTTTTCCCGTCCCTGATCTACGTGATTGCCATCTATTTCATCGGCATCTATGTCGCGTCCGCCCTGTTCATCGGCGCGTTCATGTATTGGCATGGACGGTTCCCGTGGATCAAGATCATCCCGGTCAGTTTGATCGTGCCCGTGTCCATGTTCCTGCTGTTCGAGTTATGGTTCCTGGTGCCGCTGCCCAAGGGGCCGCTGGAAGCGCTGGCCGGTTACTGATGGCGTGGCCGATGGCCGCAACTGACTACATTTTTAACGGCATATTCAGGGTGTGCGGTGTTAAGCAACCGCCATCCGCATTAGGGGAGACCGAGGCGTGGAAGAATTCAACAGCCTGATGCAAGGCTTCAGCGTCGCGCTCACGTATCACAATCTGCTGTACATGCTGGTCGGCATCCTGCTGGGCGTGCTCATCGGCGTGTTGCCCGGACTCGGCGGCGCCAACGGCGTGGCGATCCTGTTGCCGCTCACGTTCACGATGCCGCCGACCAGCGCCATCATCATGCTCTCCTGCATCTATTGGGGCGCGTTGTTCGGCGGCGCGATCACGTCCATCCTTTTCAATATCCCGGGCGAGCCGTGGTCGGTGGCGACTACCTTTGACGGCCACCCGATGGCCAAGACCGGCCGCGCTGGCGAGGCATTGACCGCGGCATTCACGTCATCGTTCGTCGGTGCCCTGGTTGCGGTGATCATGATCACGTTTCTCGCGCCGATGGTGGCGAAATTCTCGTTGAAGTTCGGGCCGCCTGAATTCTTCGCCGTGCAACTGCTCACCTTTTGCAGTTTCGTCGGCCTTGGCAAGGGCCATCCCGCCAAGACCCTTACCGCCATGATGCTCGGTTTCGCGCTCGCAGCGGTCGGGCTCGATTCCGTGACCGGCACCCTGCGCATGACCTTTGGCACAAGCGAGTTGCTGCGGGGCTTCAACTTCCTGATCGCGGTCATCGGCTTGTTCGGCATCGGCGAGATCCTGCTGACCATGGAAGAGGGGTTGGCGTTCAAGGGCGTGCACGCGCGCATCAACCCGCGCGTCGTCTGGCACACCTGGAAGCAACTGCCGAAATACTGGCTCACGGCGCTGCGCGCCACGCTGATCGGATGCTGGATGGGAATCACGCCGGGCGGCGCGACACCGGCATCGTTCATGAGTTACGGTATCGCCAAGCGTTTCTCCAAAACCGGCGAAAAATTCGGCACCGGCGAGATCGAGGGAGTGATCGCGCCGGAAACCGCCGCGCACGCCGCCGGCACCAGTGCCTTGTTGCCGATGCTGACGCTCGGCATTCCGGGCTCCCCGACTGCGGCGGTATTGCTGGGTGGCCTGCTGATCTGGGGCCTGCAGCCCGGGCCGCTGCTATTCGCGGAACAGAAGGAGTTCGTGTGGGGCCTGATTGCGAGCATGTATATCGGCAACGTCGTCGGCCTGATCATCGTGCTGACCACGGTACCATGGTGGGCGGCGATCCTGCGCGTGCCGTTTTCCATCATTGCCCCGGTCATCGTCGTGATCTGCGCGATCGGTGCCTACACTGTGACTAACGCGATGCTGGATGTCTTGCTGATGCTGGTGTTCGGCGTCGTGGGTTACCTGCTCAAAAAACTGGAATATCCGCTGGCGCCGCTGGTGCTGGCGCTGGTGCTGGGTGACATGGCGGAAAGTTCTTTCCGCCAGTCGATGCTGTTGTCACGCGGCGAGGTCTCGATATTCTGGTCGAACGGTCTGGTCGGAAGCATTTCCGGATTGGCCATGCTGATGCTGTTCTGGCCGGTCATCTCGAAAATGCTGCAGCGGATGCGCCGCGGCAACAATGATCTGGACGCGCAGCGTCCGGTGGAATAAGAAGGAGGGTCTGTCATGCCGGTGATCGCGATGAATCAGGAAATGGGTGCGCGGGGAAAACTAGTCGCCGAGAAACTCGCCGAGGAACTGGGCCTGACCATCGTGCTCCACGAGATAATCGATCATGTGGCCGAGAAGATGCATGTGCGCAAGAGTGCGCTGCAGCGCTTTCTCGAGGGTAAGGCCGGATTGCTCGAACGCTGGGGCACCGATGAGGCCAACCTGGCACTGTTCAAGTCTGAAGAGATTCTCGCGCTTGCGGCGAAGGGCAATGTCATCATACGCGGCTGGGGCGCCACGCATGTGCTGCGCCCGATCCCGCATATCCCGTGCGTGCGAGTCGGCGCACCGTTCGCAACGCGGGTCAAATGGCTCATGACCTCGCTCGGCACCGACGACGAGGAGATGGTCACCGAGGAGATCCGCCAAAGCGACATGGCGCACCGTGCCAACATGCAGCACCAGTTCGGGGTGGCTTGGGGCGAACCCATGCAATACGACCTCACGCTCAACACCGAGCGCCTGTCGGTTGATACCTGTGTAGCGATGATAAAGGAACTACTGACGCGCCCCGAGTTCAAGGAGACGCCGGAATCGCTCGCCAAGCTCGCCAAGCTGACGCTCGAGTATCACGTGCGCGCGGCCTTGCGCGCCAGCCCCAAGACCGCAGATGTCAAGATATCGATCAGTGCCGACAGCGGTAAAGTAACCCTGAAGGGTATTGCCGCCAGCACCGAGGAGCGTCACGACATTGCCGCAGTCGTGGGTCATGTTCCCGGGGTGAAGGGCGTGGACAACAAGCTCAAGACCATGAAATACACCAAGATGTTTACGTCGTCCAAGACCTGAATTTGCAGGGTTGTGTTTTCTTTCCCGAGGTTTAGCCAAGCCTTGATCGAGTGTGGTTTCAGTAAGCCAACCCGGTTTGGTCAGGAGGAAAATGCAAAAACATTATGCGATGCTGAAAATAATAGTCATGCCTAACCCCACCGAAAAAATCTGTGATCACGAACGCCAGCGCCGCAACCGCAAGCTGGCCCGGGCTGCAGCCGTGCTGGGCACATCGCTGCATGACAAGGTAGTGAGCGCGGATATGGCGGTGCGCCTGCTCGAAGCCGTGATCGAGCCGGGTGACCGCGTGTGCCTGGAGGGCAACAACCAGAAGCAGGCGGATTTTCTGGCTCAGACGCTGACGCGCGTCGATCCCGCGCGGGTCAACAAACTGCACATGCTGCAATCGGTGCTGGCGCTGCCCGAGCATCTCGACCTTTATGAATTAGGAATCGCGGAGCAGGTCGACTTTTCGTTCTCCGGCCCCCAGGCCGCGCGCTTGGCGCGCATGGTGGGAAAAGGGCAGATACGCATCGGAGCGATCCACACTTATCTCGAATTGTTCAGCCGCTATTTCGTCGACCTGACGCCGCATGTCGCGCTGGTGGCCGCGCAATCCGCCGATGCGCAGGGCAATCTGTACACCGGCCCGAACACCGAGGATACGCCCGCGATCGTCGAGGCCGCCGCGTTCAAGAACGGCATCGTGATCGCGCAGGTCAACGAGCTGGTGGACAAGGTGCCGCGCGTGGACATTCCCGGCGACTGGGTGAACTTCGTGATCCCCAGCCCCCGCCCGCACTACATCGAGCCGCTGTTCACCCGCGACCCGGCGCAAATCTCAGAGATACAGGTGCTGATGGCGATGATGGCGATCAAGGGCATCTACGCCGAGTATGGCGTGCAGCGCCTGAACCACGGCATCGGTTTCGACACCGCCGCGATCGAATTGCTGCTGCCCACTTATGCGGCGAGCCTCGGGCTGAAGGGCAAGATTTGCAGCCACTGGGCGCTCAATCCCCATCCCGCGATGATTCCCGCGATCGAGGCCGGTTTTGTGAAGTCGATCCATTCGTTCGGTTCGGAGCTCGGCATGGAGGATTACATCGCCGCGCGTCCCGATGTGTTCTTTACCGGGCCGGATGGAACGATGCGCTCCAACCGCGCATTCTGTCAGGCGGCAGGCCACTATGCCTGCGATCTGTTCATCGGCTCGACGCTGCAGATCGATATCGCCGGCAACAGCTCGACCGCCACGCTGGATCGTATCTCGGGCTTCGGCGGTGCGCCGAACATGGGCGCGGATGCCGCAGGGC
>JBARHM010000181.1:0-2305 GCA_049799235.1 Gallionella sp. | reverse complement strand
GGATAGACTTTCCTATCAGGGTGAAAGCAGCGATCTCCACATGCTCGCCGATAATGGAATATGCGCCTACCTCGACATCATCGGCGAGCTTGGCGTTGGGGTGAATGATGGCTGTTTGATGAAGCATTAAGCCACGGACTTCACTGTGCACATCAATTCCGCTTCGGCAACCACCTTGCTGTCCACTTCAGCAGTAGCGCTAAACTTAAACATGCCACGCATGCTGCGTATGAGAGTAGCCTTGATGATCAATTGGTCGCCGGGCCCGACCGGAAGCCTGAAACGCGCGCCGTCGATACCCGCGAAGTAATACACCGACTTTTCATTTGCCCCCGCCCCCATGGACTTGAATGACAATAGCGCAGCCGCCTGCGCCATCGCTTCAATGATCAGCACGCCGGGCATCACAGGATGGTGTGGATAATGCCCCGGAAAGAACGGCTCGTTGATGGTCACGTTCTTCAGTGCCACGATACTCTTGTCGGGCTCCATAGCCAGCACACGATCTATCAGCAGGAACGGATAGCGGTGCGGCAGAAGTTCGATGATCTCGTTGATATTCATTTGTATACTCATCATGCATTCCTTATTCATGGCGCTCGTTTTAGTGATTCAATTTCCAGCTCCAGCATTTTGATGCGCTTCACCAAATTGTCGAGGTGACGCAGGTGTACTGCGTTCTTGCGCCAGTCTTCGGTCTTGGCAAACGGGAAAGCGCCGGTGAAAGAGCCGGCTTCACGGATAGACTTTCCTATCAGGGTGAAAGCAGCGATCTCCACATGATCTGCAATTTGCAAATGTCCCGAAATGCCGGCGCCACCGCCTATACGGCAGTATCTACCGATGGTGCTGCTGCCCGCGATGCCGGCACATCCGGCAATTGCGGTGTGTTCGCCTATGCGCACGTTATGCGCGACCTGGATATGGTTGTCCAGCTTCACGCCGTCCTCGATCACCGTATCGTCCAATGCGCCGCGGTCGATAGTCGTGTTCGCACCGATCTCGACATCATTGCCGATCACTACCCGCCCGATTTGCTGGATCTTTATCCAGCGACCCTGGTCCATCGCAAAGCCGAAACCATCGGCTCCTATCACTACTCCGGAATGGGCGATCAGATCATCGCCTATCATGCAACCGTGGTATATCACCACGCGCGGATATAACCGGGCACGGCAGCCAATGACCACATTCGCGCCTATGCTACAGCCTTCTCCGATCACGCTGTAAGCGCCTATCCTTGCTCCTTCACCGATCACTGCGGTCGCGGCGATACTGACAGTTGCGTCTATTTTTGCGCCTGCACCGATGACAGCACTGGGATGAATCCCTGGCATGACCCCAGGCAAAGGATTGAGCAAGGCTGAAACCCTGGCGAAATAAGCGTAAGGATTATCCGAGACAATGCGCGGCAACCCGGTCGAATCCGCATCCGCTTCTGACAGAATAACCGCACCGGCTCGGGTACCCGCAAGCTGTGCGCGGTACTTGCTGTTGGTGAGAAAGCTGATCTGGTCGGGCTGCGCTGCTTCAAGCGAAGCAATCTGGGAGATAAGCACTTCGGCATCGCCCAATACTCGCCCGCCCAACTTCGCCGCGATCTCGGATAATCGGTAAGAGGCAGCCATGCGAGCAATTCCGTTTATTTGCCGTCCTTGTTGCCAGTTTTAGCATCGACTTTTTCATTTGCGAGTTGCTTGATCACCTTGTCGGTGATGTCTATCTTGGGATTGCGATATACAGCCTCCTGCAGGATCAGGTCGAATTTTTCCGCATCGGCGATTGCCTGAATCGCCTTATTGGCAAGCTCCAGCACCACGGCCAATTCTTCGTTCTTGCGCAGGTTCAGATCCTCACGAAACTCACGCTGCATGCGCTGCAAGTCCACGTTAATGGCAGTCAATTCGCGCTCTTTATTCCGATGCTCGGCATCGGACATTGCGGCACCCTGTTTCTCCAGCAAGGATTGCAGATCCTTCGCTTGCGTGATCATCTTCTTGATTTCCTCATCGCGACCGGAAAATTCCTTTTCGATCTTTTTTTCCGCATTGATCGCCGGAACAGACTCACGCAATACCCGCTCGGTATCCACCACACCCACCTTGAAATCTGCAGCCTGGGCTAACCCACCACCCAGCAGCAGGGCCAGCACCCCGGCTTTGATCATAATTTTCATCATTTAATCCTCCGCTTCTGTAGCCAGCCACTTGCTTGTCGTTGACCGGCAACTTTTCTGGCGTACTTTGCCTGTTAAGTGGGATGGCTATAACCAATGACTTGGCTGTCGTTATTGGACAGCCTAGTC
>JBARHM010000180.1:0-13950 GCA_049799235.1 Gallionella sp. | reverse complement strand
GGCTATGCAACCCCCCGTGGAGGGGATGGTGCCGGAAAAGACAGCACCAGCGGCCTCCCAGCCACCGGCGGCGATGGAAAAGCCCGCAAAGGCGAGTGACGGCATGAAGGGCGAGCCACTCAGCCGTGAGGAGGCGTTGGACTTGGCTAACAAGAGCGGTTGCCTGGCTTGTCACAAGATAGAGACCAAGTTGGTGGGTCCGGCCTGGCGCGACGTGAGCCAACGGTACAAAGGGGATGCCGGCGCCAAGGCGCGTTTGGTGGAAAAGGTGAAGAAGGGCGGCAAGGGAAATTGGGCGGAGGTGACCGGTGGAGTCCCCATGCCGCCGAATTCTCCGCGGGTGTCGGATGAAAATATCGAGAAGTTGGTGACGTTCGTGTTGTCGTTATGAGCGATGGAGTGACAATAACCTGATCATGAGTTTTCAACCGCATCGCATAGATAACCCACCGGTTTGCACAAGTTCGCCGGCTGGGGGTGGTCGCCATCGGCAGGAAGATGCAGGCGGAGGATGTTGGCATCGCCCGATTGTCGCTTTACCGTGTGATACACCGTGGCCTGAACTTGCGGATCTGCGCATTCCGTGGAATCTGTCCCGAGGGCTTGGCGTTAACCGACAAGGTAACAAACGGCTCGAGCTGAGCAAGCCCGGTTCGGCCTGACTCGTTATGAACTGAGGGCTGGAATATGTACAGAGAGATTTTGAGGTTTTGGTTCGAGGAAATCGATCATGCTCAATGGTGGGCGAAGGACGACGATTTTGACAAATCGATCATCGAAAGATTTTCAGACATTCATGCCAGGGCAACGCGCTGCGAATTCTTTGAATGGAGAAATGAAGCCCGGGGAAGATTGGCGGAAATCATCGTTCTGGATCAGTTTTCACGAAACATGTTCAGGGGCTCGCCCATGTCTTTCGCCCAGGATTCATTGGCTTTGGCGCTTGCTCAAGAGGCAATTTCAGCCAAGTCAGATAAAGAATTGAGTCCGACGGAGCGAAGTTTCCTCTATATGCCATTCATGCACAGCGAGTCACTGAGAATACACGAGGTCGCCATGGATCTGTTCCGGGATAATGGAATCCAAAGCAGTCTTGATTTCGAGATAAAGCATAAACAAATCATCGAAAGATTTGGCCGGTATCCTTACAGGAATAATATTCTGGGCAGGGAATCCACAGCAGAAGAAATAGAGTTTTTGAAACAGCCGGGTTCCGGGTTTTGATAAGTATCCTCATTCTTTTTGGATTTGTTCCGCGGTTGTGTCATTATCTTGTGACGGGGCAGCTGGGCAAGAATAATTCCAGCGCAATTTATTTCATGTGTGTATGAGCATGGCCAGTCACGGATGAGTAAATAAATCGGAATTCAGTCAATCATTGGCTCGCGCCAGCAGGTGTTTGGCGCAGACAGTTCCTCCACAAGATTGACGAACTGCAAAAGTTCTTTGGGATATTTAGTTTCGCACTGAATAGTTGAACCTATGACAGCCGATCAAATAGCAAGACTGGTTATTCAGCCGGATGAAGCGTCTGCCACGGATGCTGTCAAGGTGCGTTGCACAGGAACATGGACAGTGCAGGGTATCGCCCGACTCGAACAGCAATTGAAGGATATTGCCTGGCCGGATGCGGCAGATGTGGAGATCGACAGTTCGGCAATATCCGCGCTGGATACATCGGGAGCCTGGCTGTTGCACAGGACGGTCAGCGAACTCGAGCAGCATGGCCGTAGCGTGAGGATCATCGGGTTGCGGCCAGAATTCAGTTCCTTGCTGGACCTGATTTCTGCTCGTGCCGTGATGCCGGCACGGCTGGTCCAGTCCAAGGATGGTCTATTGGCAAGTATCGGGAAGCTGGCCTCGTACGGCCTGGAGAATCTGTCCGGCTTGCTGGCGTTTGTCGGGGAAAGCGCGATTGCCTTGCTGCGTTTGATAATTCAACCGCGCCGTATCCGCTGGCGAGTCATCCTCCATAACCTGCAAACCGCCGGCTTTGAAGCGCTGCCGATTGTCGGTTTGTTGTCGTTCCTGATGGGTGTGGTGATCGCGTATCAGGGCGCGGATCAGTTGCAGCGAATCGGTGCAAATATTTATATCGCCGATCTGGTGGGGCTGACGATGCTGCGCGAGCTTTCGCCTTTGCTGACCGCGATCATTATCGCGGGACGGTCTGGTTCAGCCTACGCGGCGCAAATCGGCACGATGAAGGTCACCGAGGAAATCGATGCATTGCGCACCATAGGTGTCTCACCGCAAGAACTTCTGGTGCTGCCCAAGATGCTGGCATTGGTCATCGCGTTACCGTTGCTTACGGTGTATGCAGATATGACGGGCGTAATCGGGGGCATGATCATGGCGAGCACAAAACTGGATGTCAGCTTCGTCGTTTTTCTCGACCGACTTGGCGATGCGATCAGTTTGTCCTCGTTTCTGACCGGCATTGTCAAAGCCCCGGTATTTGCCGTGATCATCGCGCTGGTCGGGTGTTTCCAGGGATTCCAGGTCGGCGGTAGCGCCGACAGCGTCGGACGGCAGACGACATTGAGCGTGGTGCAGGCTATCTTTCTGGTGATTGTAGCAGACGCGCTGTTTTCCGTGGTCTTCAACTGGCTCAAAATATGAGTGCCGCGGAACGACTGCAGAATACCGGCGCGGTCATAGACATCCGTGATCTCCACACCCGTTACGGCAAGGCCGTGGTACACGACAATGTCAGCCTGGCGGTTCGGCCTGGCGAGATATTTTCACTGGTGGGCGGCAGCGGTTGCGGCAAATCCACGCTGCTGCGCGCCATCATCATGCTGCTGCGGCCGGTATCGGGCTCGATCAGGGTGTTCGGACAGGAAGTGATCGGCTTGAGCGATGAGCAAGCGCTCAAGCTGCGCCGGCGCTGGGGAGTGATGTTCGAGCGCGGCGCACTGTTCAGTTCGCTGACAGTGGCGGAGAATGTCGGCATGGTGCTGCGTGAACATACACAACTCAGTTCCGGTTTGATAGATGAGGTCGCCGCGCTGAAGATCGCGCTTACCGGATTGCCTGCGGATGCGGGAGCCAAGTACCCGAGCGAGTTGAGCGGCGGAATGCGCAAGCGCGCAGCACTGGCGCGCGCAATCGCGCTCGATCCGGAACTGTTGTTTCTCGACGAGCCGACCGCAGGCCTCGATCCGCTCAGCGCCAGCGGCATAGACGAACTGGTGCGGAATTTGCGCGATGCGCTTGGATTGACCATTATGATGGTGACGCATGACCTTGATTTGCTGTGGCGGGTGGCAGATCGTGTTGCGGTGCTGGACGGGGGGAATATCCTGGGAGTGGGAACCATGGAGGAACTCTCCCAGTCGGAGCATCCGCTGATCCGGGAATATTTTTATGGGCCGCGCGGACGCATCGCGCACGAGCAGACATGGAAGAAAAAGTAAATTTTGCGGTGGTTGGCGTGTTCGTTCTGGTGTTGAGTGCGGCACTCATCGGCGGCGTGCTGTGGTTGAGCAGCGGCAACTCCTATCGCACTTCGTATGACATCTATCAGACTTACACCAGGGATTCGGTGGCTGGACTGAATCTCAACGCGCCGGTCCGCTACCGGGGTGTCCAGGTTGGACGGGTAAGCAAGATCGCGCTGGCGCCGAACAATGTCGAGCAGGTGCAATTGACGCTGGCCATCGAGCATGGCACACCGGTCAAGGTGGATACGCTGGCAGTTCTGCAGACACAGGGATTGACCGGCCTGGCCTTTGTCGAGTTGACCGGAGGGAGCCGAGATGCGCCTACGCTCCTGGCGCAGAGCAATGACAAGTACCCGGTGATCAAGAGCGGTCCTTCACTGATGACCCGGCTCGATACCGCGATCACTTCGCTGCTCACCAATCTTAATCGCAGCAGCGAGAACTTAAATGCCCTGATGGATGAAAATAACCGGCGTGCGGTCAAACACTCCTTGGCGGATCTCGAATCCGGTCTGGGCAATGCGGCCCGCATCATGGAAAACACTGCACGACTGAGTGATGAATTGCCGCAGCTCGCACAGCGCGTACAACGCAGTGCCGATGCCTTTGATCACATGGCAAGCGATCTTGCCCGTGCAGCAGCGAGCGCAAGCGGCACGCTTGACGGCACACAACAATTTACCAGCGAGACTCTGCCCGAAGTTCACCAGCTGGTCATGGAGTTGCGGGATCTGACCAATTCGCTGCGGCGCTTCAGCAGTGAAGTGGAGCAGAACCCGAGCGCGTTGTTATACGGCAAACCTGCTGCGAAGCGCGGACCCGGTGAATGACCCCGGTCCTGCTCACGATGACCGTGACCAGACACATACCTAAGGATGAATTTGAGATGAATACAAACGGAAGCAGGATTATCCCCTACCGGTCCCTCCAGGTGCTGACGTCCACTCTGCTGTTTGCAGCTTGCAGCAGTTTTACTGCACCGCAAGTGGCGAGCCAGAATATCTACGTATTGGACGCGGGGCCGGCTATTCAAGCGGCGCAAGTGAAGCACGACCTGGTTTTGGCGGTCAGCGTGCCGAGCACACGATCTGGTTTTGACACGCAGCAGATGGCTTATGTGCAACAGCCGCACGAGTTGAATTATTTTGCTACCAGCCGCTGGGCAGACACTCCTGCGCGGATGTTGGAACCGCTGATAGCACAGGCAATGATACAAACGGAAAGTTTTCGGGCGGTGGTGCAGACAGCGGGCCCGATTCCTGCCGATGTCAGACTCGATATCGAATTGGTGCGCCTGCAACAGGATTTTCAAACACGTCCGAGCCGCGTGCAGCTGACCCTGCGGGCGCAACTGATAGACGCACGCGGCAAGCGTTTGCTTGCCGCGCAGCAATTCGATGAACTCGAAAATTCCGCCAGCGACGATGCGTACGGCGGTGTTACCGCAGCAAACAGGTTAGTGCAGCGCGCGTTGGGGGAACTGGCTGAATTTTGTGTTAATGCGTCTGCCTACGAATTGAAAGGCGGTGCAAATCGTCCCTGACTTAATGGATTGCGGACCATTGTCACTGCAAGCATCATGTTGTACGCGAATTTTCCTGTTACCGCGCGGTAGCATGCTCCGGCAAGGTTCCCAGACCTGCGTAGCCGGTTGTAGCTGTGACGGGGAACATCTTGATGATCAACCGATAACCTCGAAGCCGGTGTAACTGCCTACATCCGGCTGTATCTCGACCGCCGTTACATCTGCATGTTGAGGGCCGCGCTGCGCCCAGCGCACGATGGCGTCAACGGCGGCGGCTTCTCCATGCACCGCAGCTTCCACCGTGCCATCGTTGAGGTTCCGCACCCAACCTGCGACCGCCAGATTTTGCGCTTCACGGCGCATCGAGTCGCGGAAAAACACACCTTGAACGCGGCCAAAAATCACGAGGCGTAATGTTTTCTTGGGCATGTCTTGGATATTCACTATATGTCGCAGAGATTGATCCCGTGTGGAGTCGTGAACCGGCGCATTAATCAAGCTCGTACCATCGTTCAATCCCCTTCGAGTTCCGGAATCTCGGGGATATCAGGCAATTCCTGCAACTCCGGAACGGATGGAGATTCCGGCAACTCCGGAAGAGATGGAGATTCCGGGACATTCGGAATGGAAGGGGATTCCGGCAACTCCGGTTGAGAATGGGATTCAGGATGTTCCATATCTATCCGGTTTCCAGAATGTTCGCCGGGTGACGTTCCAACTCCAGAGGGATGGTCTAACCCAGTTTCTTTTCCAGACTGTTCCGGTGTTGATCTTTCCCTGAATTGGTCTGCCATTCCTTCTTCCTTTTGCCCCGCTTCGGATAGGCTGCCCTCTTCCTTCATGTAAGGAGCAGTAGTGTAAAAATCGGGGATGTCCTTCAGCAAGATAGGCATTTTTCCAATGTCTGCAGCTAGCCCGACCTCATTGGGGTGGATGTCGATCTCTCCAATTTCGGTCCTGATGAAAGTCACGCCCGTATTCACCTTGTCGTAAGTCCCGGATACAAAGCCGCTGCCTTCACCCGACAAAATGACCGTTGCTTCATGGTCTGTTCCGCGTACTCCAATAGTCGCGGTTTGCGTACGGATCAAGTCTTTCTGCGGATTCCTTTTTCCTATGTTCCCCGTGACAAAGCGGCTTGCGCCCCTGAGCAAAGCAAACACGCTGGTATCATCGGATGATCCGCTATAAGCATACTGCTCGATCTTGAGCTGCGTACCGGGGCGAATCGCGACCAATCCGTCGTCTGTCATTTTTATTTGTAACTTGCCCGACTGCGACGTAACGATCGTTTCACCCACGCATACCGGATCACCTTTGGCAAGCTGCCTGGACCGTCCATCGCTTTTCGCTTCTACCATGCCCTGGCTGTAAATCACATTTCCCGCAAGCCGGATTGCACTTTGTTCGGCTTCCGGGCTTACGCCTGTTCCGTCCATGCCGGTACCCTTGGCTACGGCGCCGGTACCACCCATTCCGGTTCCGCCGATGCTGGCATCATTGATTTCCGTTACCGGTTTAGGGTAATCACAAGTGCCGGAAACGGCCCATGCACTCCCGCAGGTGGATGCCAGGAATATCAACGAGATGAAAATCTGAAGTAACAAATCAATTCGTTGGAATCTCATCGGGAGCCTCTGCTTCACTAAAGTTATACACGCCAAAATTAGTTCGATACACAGCATCAAGTTGGCCTTGATCGCGCTTCTGGAGTTCGACGGCACGCTTGTTGACAGAATGTAGTGCTTTCATGCCGACAAGACGGGAATACACCGCCAGTTCATTGGCCGATTCGGCGCTCAATTTGTCATAGTAGACACAGCGCTCAAGGAAAGGAGGCGTGCTTCCTGCCAGGTTGTGGGCTGTCGCAGCCATGTGGTCATGGATATTCTGCCCAAAATAAAAGTACTTCTCTTCCAGGTCCTGGGGCTGCACGAATGCGTCAGGGGCCAGATGTACCCGGTCATCTTCGTCCAACGTGACTATGCCCTGGCGCAGCCATTCATCCAGAACCACACGTGCGCGGAAATCCTTGCTGACCGACTGAACCAGCGACTCGAATGATGGGCCTCCGTCCTTGCCTGCGCGTGGCAATGGAACAGGCAATGACTGTTTGTCCAGGAACTCGGGAGAACCGCTCCAGATAGTGAGCAACAGAGCGCTCATTGAAGAATGTTGAGAAAGGTTAATCTCTGTTACAGGTTGGTTGCGCAACCGATTGATCTCCCTGCGATGGATCCCGGTCAGCAAGCTGATTCGGCTGTCGGTCTGGGGCTTGGAGGCCAACCGGAATTCTGTTTCAGCCACCTTCACATAGGCAGATTTGACCAACTCGCTGAACACCTGGAAAGAGATGCCATGCGATAGCAACAACCGAATCAGCGGGCGCAATAGATGACGTATAGCCGAGATGACAGGCGGCTGAGATTCAGGAGTAGAGATACTTTGGTTTTTCATCGGATAGATGTGCTGACGCACTGTTACTGTTAAAAAGCATAACATAGAAAATGAAAAATGTGTGCATATTACACACATATACTGAAACAGGAAGCAGCTTGGACATAACGATGAAACTGATGGAATTACTCGGGGCTCTGTTGGTTGGTTATGATGTTAACGTGAATATTTGTAAAATCAGAATGAAGTGCCAAGGCTGATTGCCACAATGTTCCTGATGGGCAGCGCTGCACTCGGATGTGCAGCTACGACGTCAACACGGGACACTAATATTTCTACCACAGCAACTCCCGCAGTTACATCTCCGCATACACCGGCTGTAACCGATGCGGGTGAGTGATTGGCGATAGAAACTCCGGAAGTGGAAGAAGCTGGAGAAAATACACCAGCAGTAGAACTTCCTGAGGCGATAGAAGTCCCTGAAGCGCCAGAAACTTATTTATCAGGATAAAGTTTGTGCGGTCAGCCAAGAAAAACGCCATAGTTGTTTTCAGCCTCGTTGCCATATTCACCACAGCCCCGTTTAAAAGGGCGCTTGCGGTCGAATACGGAAAATTCACGCTGGAAACAGGCATGGATTACAACACAGGCAAATATGGAGGCACACAATCAACGAGTATCTTGTATGTTCCCGTTACTTTGAAATATTACCGCAATTCATGGACGCTGAAATTAACCGTACCCTATCTTCAGATATCAGGACCATACAATGTGATAAACGGAGTGGGCGTAACGGGTGTCGCGACCACAAGCAGTACTACTCGTTCTGGTTTGGGTGATGTGGTTTTAGCCGCTACCCGTAACGTCTATAACGGAAGCTCCTCGGGATTCTTTGTCAACTTGACCGGAAAATTAAAACTTGGGACAGCAAGCAGCGCCCAAGGAATGGGCACCGGGAGGAATGATTACGCTTTCCAGTCCGATGTATTTCAGTTAACGGGTAGGCTGACCAGTTTCGGAACCCTGGGTTACAGAGTCTATGGCATGCCAACCGGATACTCGCTTAACAACGTATTTTATGGATTGCTAGGCGGAAGCTATCAATTTGACCAGGAAACACATGGCGGGATGATGCTTAACCTTGCTCAAAAATCCACGGCGACAGGTGCATCTCGTATCGAGACGATCTTCTTTGCCAGCCACAAGATGGATAAAAACCTGAAAGCACAAGGGTATTTGCTAAAGGGCTTTACCAGATCCGTTCCGGATTGGGGTATTGGAGCGTCAATTGGGTTCCTACTCTGAATTACTTTACGGGGCGTCCACGCAAAAGTTCTAAAGAGTTCAACTACGCATCCCTGTCAAATGGTCATGCGACTGATTGAAGCAGATGCAAACGAAGCCACTCCGACTGGCGGA
Organism: Gallionella sp.; assembly: GCA_049799235.1. Classification (GTDB taxonomy): domain Bacteria; phylum Pseudomonadota; class Gammaproteobacteria; order Burkholderiales; family Gallionellaceae; genus Gallionella. The sequence goes on along the minus strand of JBARHM010000180.1, from coordinate 5,163 downwards.
ATGTATGACTAGCCATACCATAGGCTGTATTACTTTTTCAACAAATCACGAATTTCGGTCAACAGAACTTCCTGCGCCGGCGGTGTTGCAGGTGCAGCTGCAGTATCCTCGGCTTTCCTCTTCATCGAATTTATGCCTTTGATGACCATGAATATCACCGCAGCAATGATCGTAAAGTCCACAACCGTTTGTATGAATTTACCATAGCTGATCACAACTGCCGGAGCAGTTGCAGTTGCTTCCTGCAACGTAATCGCCAGCTTCGAAAAATCCACCCCGCCAATCAGCACGCCGATGGGAGGCATGACGACATCAGTCACCAAAGAAGAAACGATTTTTCCAAACGCGGCGCCGATAATGACGCCGACGGCCATATCAACCACATTGCCCTTGATCGCAAATTGCTTGAATTCCTGAATCATGCTCATGATTTATCCCCTTGGTAATATATAAATTTATTGCCTGGTGATGGTAAAGCCCGTCAAAAATATGAATGTGACAGTAGCGTATGAGCTGAAGCCGGTCAATCGTTTGTCAGACAACAACGAAAGCGACCAACATGTAGCGTGTTGATTTTCCGAGCGCCATGAACAGAGCAGCATGCCACCAGTTAAGACGCAGCCATCCGGCAGCAAGACATAACGCGTCGCCGAACAGCGGTACCCAGGCGAACAGTAGTGCCGGCGTGCCGTAGCTTCGGAGTTTATCGACGTGCTTGAGCTGCTGGGTCTGCGGCAATAGCCAGCCCATGCCGAAGGTCACCATGCCGCCGAGTGTATTGCCGATAGTGGCGATGACCAGCGCGACCCAAAATGATTCCGGATAGGCTTCGAGTACGGCGAACAATGCGGCTTCAGAACCGCCCGGCAGCAGCGTCGCAGCCAGGAAGCTGCTGATGAAAAGGGCGTAGAGACTGGCGGCATCACTCATGCGAAAGTCGAGCGTGAGTTTTTAGAGCTTGATCGCCGAGAAGACCTTTTTAGCCAAGGCTCCGGTCGCCTCCAGAGGATTATCGCGAATGGCTTTTTCCTGTTCAGCCATCATCAGGAACAGGCCGTCCATCGTCTTGCGCGTGATGTAGTCATCCAGCTTGGCGTCGCGTTCATCCACCAGACCGAACTTGGCACCCTTTCCGGCAAACTGGTCGTATGTTTCTGCAAGTTTCACTTTGTGCATCGCCTTGCGCACAATGGGTTTGAACTTGCCGGCCAGTGCGGTCTCGGTATTTTTACGAAAGTAGAGTGTAGCGGCATCTTCGCCGCCAGTGAGTATGCCCTTCGCATCTGCAATGGTCATTTTTTTGATTGCGCTGGCCAGCAGTGCTTTTGCTTCCGGCACGGCCGCTTCAGCGGCGCGATTCATCGAGGTGATCAGCTCGTCGGAATATTTGTCCATGCCGAATCTGCGCATGGCTTTGTCCGTTTTTTGCAGGCCGTCCGGAAGCGGGATTCGTACCTTGGCGTTGCCAAGGAAACCGTTTTGTTTGGCGAGATTCGAGACTGCGTTCTCAGCGCCTTGGGTCAGGGCCTGCTTCAGGCTGCCGACCTGATCCTTGTTGCTGAAGCTGGAAAGATCAAGCGCAGATGCGCTTCCGGAGGCAATTAAAAATAAGGCCGGCAATAAGCCGCTAATTAAAAAGTGTGCAGGCATTATTTTTTGCGCGGTGCCAGCAGGTCGGTGATCGTGCCTTCCGCCATTTCCGCCGCAAAGCCCAATGTCTCCGACAGAGTCGGGTGCGGGTGGATGGTCAGGCCGATGTCTTCCATGTCCGCGCCCATTTCCAGCGCGAGTACCGCTTCTGCGATCAGTTCGCCGGCATTCACACCGACGATGCCTGCACCCAGGATGCGGCGCGACTTGGGATCGAGCAGCACCTTGGTTGCACCTTCTTCCCGGCCGACGGACAGTGCACGTCCCGAGGCTGCCCACGGGAAGTTGGCTTTTTCATATTCGATGCCTTTCAACTTGGCTTGCGTTTCAGTGAGGCCCATCCAGGCGATCTCTGGATCGGTGTAGGCGACCGATGGGATGGTCAATGGCTCGAATGCCGCATGGTGACCGGAGATGACTTCCGCAGCGACCTTGCCTTCGTGCACCGCCTTGTGCGCCAGCATCGGATCGCCCACGATGTCGCCGATCGCGTAGATGTGCGGTACGTTGGTGCGCATCTGGATGTTCACCGGAATGAAGCCGCGCTCGTTGACGGTCACGCGGGCGGCTTCCGCGCCGATGTCGCGCCCGTTGGGACGCCGACCGACGGCCATCAGCACGCGGTCATATATTTGAGGTTCAGGAGCCTGATCGCCTTCGAAGTGCACTTTCAGGCCGCTCTTCTGCGCCTCGATCTTACTGACCTTGGTCTTCAGGTAGATCGCCTCGTAACGTTTCTCGATGCGCTTGTGCAACGGGCGCACCAAGTCGCGATCCGCGCCGGGTATCAAGCCGTCCGCCAATTCCACTACTGTGATCTTGCTGGCCAGCGCGTCATAGACGGTGGCCATTTCCAGCCCGATAATACCTCCGCCGATGATCAGCATGCGCGTGGGAACATCCTGCAATTGCAGCGCGCCGGTGGAATCGATGATGCGCGGATCGTCGTAGGGGAAGCCGGGGATGCGCGCCACGCTCGACCCAGCTGCGATGATCGCGGTATCGAAACTGATGGTTTTCCTCCCGTCCTTGGTTTCAACAGTCAGATGATTGGGCGAAGTGAACTTCGCGGTGCCTTGAACTACCTGCACCTTGCGCTGCTTGGCCAGCGTGGACAAACCGCCGGTGAGCTTGTTGACGACGCTTTCCTTCCAGCTGCGGATCTTGTCGATGTCTATCTTTGGCTTTGCAAATGTCACGCCGTGATGTGCGACTTCCTCGGCTTCGCTGATCACCTTGGCGACATGCAGCAGCGCCTTGGACGGAATGCAGCCGACATTCAGGCACACGCCGCCCAGGCTGGCGTATTTTTCGACCAGCACTACCTGCTTGCCCAGATCTGCCGCGCGGAACGCGGCGGTGTAGCCGCCGGGGCCGGCACCGAGCACCAGCACTTCGGCATGGATGTCACCTTTCTTGAAAGACAGGGGTGCCGAAGCCGATGTTTGGGCCGGTGTTGGAGCGGGTGATTTAGTCGGCGCTGCTGCTGCGGCACTGGTTGCAGGTTTAGCAGCAGGAGCCACGGCAGCCGCGCTGCTCTCCAATGTCAGGATCACGCTGCCTTCTGAAACCTTGTCGCCGACCTTGACCATGAGTGCTTTCACCACGCCTGCAGCCGGGCAGGGCACTTCCATCGCGGCTTTGTCGGTTTCCAGCGTGATCAATGACTGTTCGGCTTCAACCGTGTCGCCCGCCTTTACGAAAACTTCGATGACCGCTACGTCTTTGAAATCGCCAATATCCGGCACTTTGACTTCGATGGTTTGGCTCATGATGTCTGCTTTCCTGTCCGAGTTAGTTACGTATCTGACCGCTTCCCAGTACGATATATTTCTGCGAGGTCAGTCCTTCCAGACCGACCGGGCCGCGCGCGTGCAGCTTGTCGGTGGAGATACCGATCTCGGCGCCAAGTCCGTACTCGAAACCGTCTGCGAATTGCGTCGAGGCATTCACCATTACCGAACTGGAATCAACTTCACGCAAAAAACGCATCGCCTTGCTGTAATTTTCCGTGACGATACTGTCCGTATGCTGTGAACCGTAGGTGCCGATGTGCGCAATGGCTTCATCCAAGCCGGCAACTACCCGCACTGAGAGTATCGGCTCGAGATATTCGGTGTGCCAATCCTCCTCGGTGGCGGGTTTCATATGAGCAACCAGCGCTCGTGAAGCATCGTCGCCGCGCAGTTCCACATTTTTGTCGAGATAAATCTTGCATAATTTGGGCAAAACCTTTGCTGCCACACTATGCGCGACCAGCAGCGTCTCCATCGCATTGCAAACGCCATAGCGTTGGGTCTTGGCGTTGTCGGCGATGCGTATTGCCTTTTCCAGATCGGCTTCGTCGTCGATATAGACATGGCAGACGCCATGCAGGTGCTTGATGACAGGAATGCGCGCATCTTCAGAAATGCGCTCGATCAGACCTTTCCCTCCGCGCGGCACGATCACATCCACGTATGCCTTCATCGTGATCAGTTCACCCACTGCTGCGCGATCGGTGGTGGCGACAACCTGCACTGCGGTCTCAGGCAAACCTGCGACACGCAAACCGGTATGCACGCAGGCGGCGATGGCCTGGTTGGAGTGAATGGCTTCCGAGCCGCCGCGCAGTATCGCGGCATTGCCGGATTTCAGGCACAGCCCGGCGGCGTCCGCGGTGACGTTGGGACGCGATTCGTAGATGATTCCAACCACGCCGAGCGGCACGCGCATCTTGCCGACCTGGATGCCGGATGGACGATAATTCATGTCGCTGATCGCACCGATCAGGTCGGGCAATCGCGCGATTTGCAGCAGGCCTTCAGCCATGCCGCTCACGCTCTTTTCGGTCAGGGTCAGCCTGTCCAGCGAGGCATTGTCCACGCCCTCGGCTTTTGCCGCCGCGACATCCTTGGCATTGGCGGCAAACAGCAGCGCGCGCTGGTGCTGCAGCGCGCTGGCGATCTCGGTCAGGGCGCGATTCTTGGTGGCGGTGTCAGCCAGCGCCATGATGCGCGAGGCCGCACGAGCGGCCTGACCGATCCCTTGCATGTATTCCTTGATGTCATTCATGGTGTGCTCTTTGAAACGAATAGGGGCATTTTAACTCAAGTGCTAAAATGCGCGCCTTTCTTAAATCATATAGATGCAGCATGTCTGACATACTCAACAAGATACTCGCAGTCAAGGCGCAGGAAGTAGCCGCCGCAAAACCAGCCAAACCGTTGCACCAGCTGCGTACTGAGGCCGAACTGGCTGAGCCGCCGCGTGATTTCATCGGCGCGATACGCGCCAAGATCGAGGCAGGCCGGTCCGCCGTGATCGCGGAGATCAAGAAAGCCAGTCCAAGCAAGGGTGTATTGCGGCAAGATTTTTGCCCTGCCGAGATCGCAGCCAGCTTTGCCCGGCATGGCGCGGCATGCCTTTCGGTGCTGACCGACGAGCAGTTCTTTCAGGGCAGTGCCGCCTTTCTGCAGGAGGCGCGAGCGGCCTGTGATTTGCCGGTGTTGCGCAAGGATTTCATCGTGGACG
>JBARHM010000179.1:0-3280 GCA_049799235.1 Gallionella sp. | reverse complement strand
AAGAAACAAGATGACGGAAAGGGTGCATCGGCATCCTTTCCTGATCCCTGGAGGACAAGAGAGGGAGCATAAAATGATGATCAGACAATATATTGATGTATTCAAGTTACGGATAGGTTTTGTGATTGCTTTGGCCGCGCTGGGCGGCATGGCAATTACGCCGGGGCAGTCGTTGCCGGTATGGAAAATCCTGGTTTTGTTTCTGACGGTCTTGATGGGATCGGCGGCAGCAGGAGCCTACAACCAATACAGCGAATGCGATATTGATGTGAAAATGAAACGGACAAAAAACCGTCCTTTCGTGACCGGAGTTTTTCAGCATGGTCTCAAGTGGTTGGCGATAATCGGGGCGCTGCTTCTGGTTGCGGTAATGTCTGCGGGTTTCATGCTGAATGCGATGACTGCACTGAACATTTTCCTCGGTGCATTCACCTACGCGATTGTTTATACGGCGTGGCTGAAACGGCGCACCTGGTTGAATATCGTATTCGGCGGATTGTCCGGGAGTTTTGCGGTGCTTGCAGGTGCGGCAGCGGTGGATCCATCGTTCGGCCCGCTTCCCGGGTTGCTGGCTTTGGTGTTGTTCCTGTGGACACCGCCGCATTTCTGGAGCCTGGCGATAGCTTATAAAGATCAATATGCCGCAGCGGGTGTACCCATGCTGCCGGTGGTAAAAGGCGATCAGAAAGCAGCGAGAATAATATTGGGGCACACCATCCTTCTGGTGCTGGTTTCCATTTTGCCGGTGTTCTACGGTTTAAGTTGGATCTATCTCACGGGTGCCTTGTCGGGAGGAGGGTACTTCCTGATTAAGAGTGTACAATTGGTACGCAATCCCACCAAGCGAACGGCCATGTCCAATTTTTTTGCATCAATGGTGCAGCTTAGCGTGTTGTTGTTTGCTCTGATGCTGGAGGCAGGTTTCGCCACTTGACTGCCGTTTCGTTCGACCATGCATTCTGTCAGGTATTAGTGTGGATGAGATAGGTTCATAATTGATGCAAATGATTTTCTCCAGCCTGAGTCTGGATATAGCGCTTGGCCAATCAGGATTTCATGGAAGTTCGAATAATGCAACACTGCTTATTACCGCTAAGTTTAGCGGTTCTTCTATCCGCAACTCAGCTCTCCCTGGCACAGGATCGTGATGTCAGTGGTGCAGAGTTGTATAAAGCTGCCGTAACGAAGGCAAAGCTTCAGACACAAGCGGTAAAGGCAAGTTATCAGGTTTTTGATGATAAGGAAGCACTAAAGATAAGTCAGAGTGCGATAGGTAATCGGCTGGGTGATTACACGTTCATGAACAGCAGTGGGCGTAAAGTTCGCATATCCGATTACCGGGGCAAGCCTTTGGTCATCAGCATGATCTATACACGTTGCCCGTTCATTTGCGCGACCACAACCCGGAATCTAAGCGCACTCAAGCAGTCCCGGGATGCCTTGGGGGCTGACAGCTTCGGGGTTCTGACGATAGGCTTCGACACCGAGAATGATACCCCGCAGGCAATGGATGATTTTGGCAAACGTATGGATGTAAAAATGACTAACTGGGAATTCGTTAGCGCTGACCCGGACACGATAAAGAAGTTGAGCAAGGATTTGGGTTTTGTCTATTTCCCTTCCGCGGAGGGCGGCTTTGAGCATATCACGCAAACAACCTTTGTAGACGGACAGGGCAAGGTCTATCAACAGATTTACGGGGATGAATTCGATAACAAGACGCTGCTGGAACCCTTGAAGAATATGATTTACAACATCAAGGCGTCGGAGTCGGGATTGGCAGGATTGTCGAACAGAGTGCGGCTGTTTTGCACGGTGTATGACGCCAGGACCGGGAAATATAAAGTCGATTACAGTTATTTTGTGGGCATAGGGATGGGGATTCTTGTTTCGATGCTTATTATATGGTGGATCGTGATCGAGTATCGTCGCAGCCCCAGGCGAAGACATCCTCACCATGTTTGACACAGGTTGAACCGATCCTGATTGATGCCGCCTCTCTAGTTTTTGTCATAACTGTCTTTCTTGAAATTCCCAATGATCAAACTCATCCATCGCATCGGCCAGGGCATTTTTATGCGTCTGGAAAGCGTGCTTAATGGCATCTTCGGACCCGCATTGAATCCGCTCTATTATTTGGGCGCGATCACCTACTGGATGTTCTGGATCATCGTAGTCAGCGGTTTCTACATTTATGCCTTTTACGATACCGGTGTGGATGATGCTTACAATTCGGTGGAACACATAACCCATAAGCAATGGTACTTGGGCGGCATCATGCGCAGCCTGCATCGTTATGCATCCGACGGGATGATACTGGCTGCCGTTTTGCATATGCTGCGCAATTTTGTCTTTGACCGTTACCGAAATTTCCGCTGGTTCTCCTGGTATACCGGTGTCGCGGTGCTGTGGCTGATTTATATGGCCGGGATAAACGGTTACTGGCTGGTTTGGGACAAGCTGGCGCAGTTTGTTGCTGTGGCGACCGCAGAATGGCTGGATGCTCTGCCGATCTTCAGCGCGCCTTTGGTGCGCAATTTCCTGGAGCAGGGTAGTGTGAATGATCGTTTCTTCTCCCTGCTTTCATTTGTGCACCTCGGCGTTCCATTGGGTGCCTTTGCGCTTATCTGGATACACACCCAACGTGTTCCGCAGGCAAAAACATCGCCGCCAAAGGCGCTTAAAGTCGGGTTGATCCTGTCCCTGGTTGTGCTTGCGCTGGTCAAGCCGGCATTAAGCCAGGGGCACGCGGACCTGGATTCTTCGCCATCCATACTGAATCTGGATTGGTTCTATCTATGGTCTTATCCTCTGATCTATTCCTGGGGACCGGCCAAAGTATGGGTTTTGGCAGGTGGCATTACCGGTTTTTTATTTTTGTTGCCGTTTCTGGGTGGGAGGCGCGGCAAGGGGGAGTATGAGATCATCACAGTGCCGCGCGGGCATACGGTATTCGCAAGAGCAGGTGAAACCGTGCTGGAAGCTGCACTGCGCCAGGGATTGAATCTGCCATACCAATGTCGTGACGGTGCGTGCGGAACCTGCAAAGGCAAGATACTGGGAGGTACGGTCGATTATGGTGTTTACCAGAATGGCGTGCTCACCGAAGCGGAAAAGGCGGAGGGCAAGGCTCTGTTCTGCTGTGCCAAACCATTATCCGATCTGAATATAGAGTGCGACGAAGTCGATGAGTTGAATGCATTCCCGGTCAGGACATTAAAGTTCAGAGTGCAAAAAATGGAGCGGGCGGCGCAGGATGTGATGCTGCTCGAATTGCGGC
>JBARHM010000178.1:0-9699 GCA_049799235.1 Gallionella sp. | reverse complement strand
CCGCTGCTTGCCGACCTCGCCGCGATGCGCGATGCCGCTGCAAATCTGGGGAAGAATCCCAAGCTCATTGAGCCGCTGGTACCCGTTGACCTGGTGGTCGACCACTCGGTGCAGATCGATTATTACGGCAACAAGAACGCGCTCGACCTGAACATGAAGCTCGAGTTCCAGCGAAACAGTGAACGCTACCAGTTCATGAAATGGGGCATGCAGGCTTTCGACACCTTCAAGGTCGTGCCTCCGGGCATCGGCATCGTGCACCAGGTGAACCTGGAGTTCCTGGCGCGCGGCGTGCATAAAGCTAAGGACGGCGTGTATTACCCGGATACGCTGGTCGGCACCGACAGCCACACCACGATGATCAACGGCATCGGTGTGGTCGGCTGGGGCGTCGGCGGCATCGAGGCGGAGGCCGGCATGTTCGGCCAACCGGTGTTTTTCCTGACGCCCGATGTGGTCGGCGTGAACCTGAAAGGCAAGCTCCACCCCGCCTGCACCGCCACCGACCTGGTGCTCACGGTCACCGAGATGCTGCGCAAGGCCAAGGTGGTCGGCAAATTCGTCGAGTTCTTCGGTGCAGGCACAACGTCTCTCAACGTTACCGACCGTGCCACCATCGCCAACATGGCGCCCGAATATGGCGCCACGATGGGTTTCTTCCCGGTGGACGACAAAACGCTGGACTACTTCGAGGGTACCGGACGAACCCAAGACGAGATCGCGGCCTTCGCTGCCTACTTCAAGGCGCAGGGCATGTTCGGCGTGCCGAAAGCGGGCGACATCGACTATAGCCAGACGCTGGAACTCGACCTGTCCACCGTGATGCCCTCGCTTGCCGGCCCGAAACGGCCGCAGGACCGCATCAACCTGGACCGGGTCAAGGCGACATTCACCTCGCTGTTCGCAAAACCCGTGTCGGAAAACGGTTTTAACCGGCCCGCCGCCGAACTCGGCAAGCGCTTCATCACCGGCCTGCATGACCGCAGCGGTAACGTGTGCATCCCGGTTTCGGGCGGAGGTCGCCAGAACGGCGCGCAGAACCCCAGCGAGATGGAGATGGCGGCTGACCATCCCAGCGCAACAGTGCGCTGCGAGGCCGTGGACGAGATGCTGCCACCCGTCGAAATCGGTCACGGTGATGTGCTGATCGCCGCGATTACCTCCTGCACCAACACTTCCAACCCCGGTGTGCTGCTTGCCGCAGGCCTGCTGGCAAAGAAAGCCGTCGAGTTCGGCCTTGCTGTGAAACCGCATATCAAGACCTCGCTCGCACCGGGCTCGCGGGTGGTCACCGAATATCTGAGCAAGGCAGGCCTTCTGCCCTATCTGGAGAAGCTCGGCTTTTACCTTGCGGGTTACGGCTGCACCACCTGCATCGGAAATTCCGGGCCGCTCGCCCAGCCGATCGAGGAGGCGATCGTCAACAACGACCTGGTGTGCGCGGCGGTGCTGTCTGGCAACCGCAATTTCGAGGCGCGCATCCACGCCAATATCCGCGCCAACTTCCTTGCCAGCCCGCCGCTGGTGGTGGCCTACGCCATCGCCGGAACGATGCTGAAGGACTTCCGCACCGAGCCGCTCGGCAAATCCAGGGATGGCAGGGATGTTTACATCGGCGACATCTGGCCGAGCGCCGGCGAAGTGCAGGCACTGATGAAACTCGCGATGGACGGACCGACCTTCAAGCGCCTGTATGGCAACCTCGCCGAAGCGAACCCGCTATGGAAGAAGATCTCCGCGCCATCCGGCCAGGTTTACGACTGGCCGGAGTCTACCTACATCGCCGAGCCGCCGTTCTTCCATGAATTCTCGATGCAACCCGCCCCGATCGGCAGCGTCACCGGCGCGCGCATCCTCAGCATCTTCGGCGACTCGGTGACCACCGACCACATCTCGCCAGCCGGCTCGATCAAGCCCACCTCGCCCGCCGGCAGCTACCTGCAGGAGCACAACGTGGCGGTGTCCGATTTCAACAGTTTCGGCTCGCGGCGCGGCAACCACGAAGTGATGATGCGCGGCACCTTCGCCAACGTGCGCATCAAGAACCTTATGTTGCCGCCCAACGCCGACGGCAGCCGCATCGAAGGCGGCTATACGCTTTATCAAGGCAAGCAAATGCCGATCTATGACGCAGCGATGAATTACCTCGCTGCGGGCATACCCACTGTGATATTCGCCGGAGAGGAATACGGCACCGGCTCCAGCCGCGACTGGGCCGCGAAAGGCACGCAGTTGCTCGGCGTCAAAGCGGTCATCGCAAAATCCTACGAGCGCATCCACCGCAGCAACCTGGTCGGGATGGGCGTACTGCCGCTGCAATTCAAGGGCGACACCAATGCCGCCGCGCTGCATCTGACCGGCGAGGAAAGTTTCGATATCGGCGGCATCGGCAACGATCTGAAGCCGCAGCGGGACGTGACCTTGACGATACACCGCAAGGATGGCAGCCAGCAGACCGTTTCGCTCCTCCTCCGTTTAGACACTCCGATCGAGGCCGACTACTACAGGCATGGCGGGATATTGCCGTACGTGCTGCGCGAACTTGTGTCGCAATAAACCATGCAGGTCAGGTTACGCTGCGTTAACCCGACCTGCGACGGCGATGTAATCAACAGAAGGGAATATCATGACCACCAGAACTGAACGCGACTCTTTCGGCCCTATCGAAGTCCCGTCCGAACGTCTGTGGGGCGCGCAGACCCAGCGTTCACTCCTGCACTTCCATATTTCCACCGAATGCATGCCGGAAGATATCATCATGGCCCTCGCCCAGATCAAACGCGCCTGCGCGCTGGTCAACCGCGATCTCGGCCTGTTGAGCGAAGAGAAGGCGACGGCCATCATGCAGGCAGCGGACGAAGTGCTGGCTGGCCAGCATCTCGGGGAATTTCCGTTATCCGTCTGGCAAACCGGATCGGGCACGCAAAGCAACATGAACGTCAACGAGGTACTCGCCAACCGCGCCTCGGAACTGCTGGGCGGCGCGCGCGGCTCTATTCGAAAAATACATCCCAATGACGAAGTCAATCTCGGCCAGTCATCCAACGACATCTTCCCGACCGCGATGCATGTCGCCGCCGTCATCGGAATACGGAAAAAACTCCTGCCGGCATTGCGCACATTGCACGCCTCGCTGAAAATAAAATCCGACGCGTTCGCCGACATCGTGAAGATCGGCCGCACCCATTTGCAGGACGCGACGCCGCTGACGCTGGGCCAGGAATTCTCCGGCTACGTGGCCCAACTGGAACTCGCGGAATCGTTATTGCTTGCCGCGCTCACGCCCCTCTACGAACTGGCGGTCGGCGGCACGGCAGTCGGCACCGGACTGAACACCCATGCCGAGTTCGGCGAGCGCGTCGCAGCCGAACTGGCGCGCAGCAATACCGACCGGTTCGGCAATGAGATCCCGTTCCATAGTGCCGTCAACAAATTCGCCTCATTGGCTGCGCATGATGCGCTGGTGGCTGCGCACGGTGCGCTCAAGACGCTGGCTGTCGCGCTGATGAAGATCGCCAACGACGTGCGCTGGCTGGCCTCCGGCCCGCGTTCCGGCCTGGGCGAGATCAGCATTCCGGAAAACGAGCCGGGCAGCTCTATCATGCCGGGAAAAGTGAACCCGACCCAGTGCGAAGCGCTGACGATGCTGTGCTGCCAGGTGTTCGGCAACGACGTCGCGATCACTGCCGGTGCGGCCTCGGGCAACTTCGAGCTGAACGTGTTCAAGCCGCTGATCGCGCACAACTTCTCGCACAGCGTGCGCCTGCTTGCCGACGGCATGACCAGCTTCGAGGAACATTGCGTGCGCGGTATAACGGCCAATCAAGGGCGGATCGCGGAACTGATGGAACGCTCGCTGATGCTTGTGACCGCGCTGACCCCGCACATCGGCTACGACCGCGCCGCCGAGATCGCCAAACGCGCCCATCATGATGGTAGCACGCTGAAGCAGGCTGCACTGGCGCTGGGCTATGTCACGGCAAAAGACTTCGAACGCTGGGTCAAGCCGGCAGACATGGTTCATCCCAGCAAGACATAAGGGTTGTATCAATCGCGGAATGATATATTCACCACCTACGCAGATCCCTGGCTGTGCGTTACCCGATTGACGAGGGAGGCTTACCGGATGGACATCGTTATATTGCTGTTTCTGATCCTTCTGAACGGTGTCTTGTCGATGTCGGAAATCGCCGTGGTCTCTTCCCGCAAAGCCCGTTTGCAGCAACTGGCCGATGAAAAAAGGCGCGGCGCTCAATCCGCGCTGGCACTGAACAGCGAACCCTCATCCTTCCTTTCCACAATACAGGTCGGCATCACCACGGTAGGTATCCTGAGCGGCGCCATCGGTGAAACCGCACTGGCCGATCCGTTGACGGTGTGGCTTTCCGGTTTTGCATTGACAGAACATTACGCCAGCGGGATCGCCTTGACTATCGTGGTTGCCGGTTTGACCTATTTTACCGTGGTTGCCGGAGAGCTGGTTCCAAAGCAGCTGGGGCTATTGGCGCCGGAGAAAACCGCCTCGTTGATCGCTTTGCCAATGAACATACTGGCGCGGGCAACACGGCCAGTGGTCTGGCTGCTTTCGGCGTCTTCCGGTTTCTTGCTGCGCATGACGGGCGCTGTACGCAAGAAAGAGCCTCCCGTGACTGACGAGGAGATCAAGATACTGATGGGACAGGGCGCAGAAGCCGGCGTGTTCCACGTGAGCGAACAGGCTATCGTCTCCAATGTGCTGCGCCTTGACGAACAGCGCATCGGCGCGATCATGACACACCGCAATGACATATACGCGCTCGATCTGGATGAACCCGAAGCCGGGATTCGCAACCGCATCGCTGAGAGTCCATATACCCGCGTGGTCGTTTGCCGTGACGGGTTGGACAATATCGTCGGGATACTGCGCACGCTGGACATTCTCAAGGAAGCGCTGACAGGCAAGCCATTTGATGTAGAGCAGACCTTGCGCCCGCCTTTATATGTACCGGAAGGTGTAACGATCACACACCTGCTGGAAAACTTCCGCAAGGCACGCCAGCAATGCGCGCTGATCGTGGACGAATACGGCGAATTGCAGGGCATGGTCACACTCACCGATGTGATGATCGCTATCGTCGGCGAGCTGCCCACCTCCGACATCACCGCAGAACAGGATATCGTCGCGCGCAAGGATCACTCGTGGCTGATCGACGGCAGCGTGACGATCGAACGCCTTAAATCCGTGCTCGAGATCGATGCCGGGTTGCCGGGCGAGGAAGAACATGCATTCAATACCCTGGGTGGGTTTGTCATGCATGCACTGGACCGTATCCCGGTGGTAACGGATTTTTTCGAAACGTCCGGCTATCGCTTTGAAGTCATCGATATGGACAAGAATCGCGTGGACAAGGTGCTGGTTGCGCGCATAGCCCAGCCTGAGACGAAGTTGGACACGTGATAAGCGGGTATCGGTTCCCACGCTTGCCCACAACTATTCGTCCTGCAAATCTTCTCCGGGAAACAGCTCTTCGGTAAATCCGAATTGCGTCATGTCGCGGATGCGCATCGGATACAGGATGCCGTCGAGATGATCGACCTCGTGCTGCACCACGCGCGCATGGAATCCGCTCACGCTGCGGTCGATCTGCGCGCCGTATTCGTCCCGGCCCCGGTAGCGGATATGCGCATGGCGCGGCACCAGGCCGCGCATCCCGGGCACGCTCAGGCATCCTTCCCAGTCTTCCTCTATCGTCTTATCCAGCGGGGTGATGACCGGGTTGATCAGCACAGTCTGCGGCACTTCCTCGGCATCGGGATAGCGCGGATTTTTTTCCACGCCGAAGATCACCACGCGCAGCGCCACGCCGATCTGCGGCGCGGCCAAGCCCGCGCCGTTGAGGGCTTGCATGGTGTCGTGCATGTCCGCCAGCAGCGCGTGCAATTGCGGGGTGTCGAAATCGCTGACCGGATCGGCGCGCTGCAGCAAGCGCGCATCGCCCATGCGCAACACAGTTCTAATCGCCATCGTTCACCACGCATTCCAAAATACTGCGCACCCGCACCATCGCCTCGCTGGCGGTGGCATTGACGATTTCCACGTTGATACCCTTCACACTGTCGCCGCGCCCGGCCGCATAATTCGCCACCACTGCAATGGTCGCATATTCGAGTTCCAGTTCCTTTGCCAGCGCGGTTTCCGGCATACCGGTCATGCCCACCATATCCGCTCCGTCCCGTTCATAGCGATTGATCTCTGCGATGCTGTCCAGCCGCGGCCCCTGCGTCGTCGCATACACGCCGCCATCGACACAAGGTTGCTGAGCGGTTTGTGCGCTGCGCAAAATGCGGCCGCGTAGTTTGCCGCTATAGGGAAAGGTGAAATCGGCATTGCTGAAAGGCTTGTCGCGTGCCTCGAAAAAGGTCGCATCGCGGCCATGGGTGAAATCGATGATCTGGTCGGGCACTACGATCACGCCGGGCTTGAGATCGGCACGAATACCGCCCACGGTCGCCACCGAGATGATGTTGCTGGCACCCTGTTCGTGCAGCGCCCAAAGGTTGGCGCGATAGTTCACAAGATGCGGCGGAATGGTGTGGCCGTAGCCGTGCCGCGCCAGGAATATCACCTCATGCTGGTCCAGCGTACCGAACATGAACGCGCCGGACGGCTCGCCGTAGGGTGTACGCATCACCTGTTGATGGGTGATTTTAAGGTTCGTCAACTGGGTCAGGCCGCGACCGCCGATGATTGCTAACATTATTTCTGCTCCTTGACTGCATAAATGGCGGGCAGATTGCGCCACGCCCCTTCGACATCCATACCGTAACCGAACACGAAACGATCCGGCAGCTCCAGCCCGGTGAAATCCGGACGGATGGGTTTCTTCCGGCCGATCTGCTTGTCGGCAAACACGGCGCTGTAAAACTTGCTCGCGCCCAATTTCATTACCCGTTTGCGCAATTCATCCATGGTGCGGCCTTCATCGAGAATATCATCCAGCACCAGCACCACGCGGCCGCGCACGTTCTCGCGCGGTTCGACCTTCCAGTGCATCGCACCACCCTGCCGCGCATCTCCGTAACGTGACACATGCACATAATCGAAATCCAGCGGAAAATCGAGCAACGGCAGCAACTGCCCCGTGAACACGACCGCCCCGCCCATCACCGACAACACCAGCGGTTGCTTGTCCGCCAGCGCGGCATTGATCTGCTGAGCGACCCGATGCAAGGCAGCCTGAACCTATTCCCCGGTAAACAGCAGTTCAGCCTGCTGCAGAATGTCGCGCGCATGCTGTATGGAAACGCTCATGTCAAATTCCTTATTGGTATAAAGCCCCCTCTTTGCCCCCTCGCTTCGCTCTCCCCCTTGTGCGAGCATCCGCTGCGCGGATTGCCTGCTTGACCCACTTCAGGGGGAGAACAAAGCGGCTCCCCTGCTCATCTCCTGACCCAACTCCTCCCCTGACTGCGGAAGGGTCGCTGCATCGCAGCGGGGAACCCACCGGCGTACCCCTCGCGGGTGCAAGGGGAGGCCGGGAGGGGTTGGAAGGTGCGAACTCCTCCCAAACGAAATACCCGCAGGCCAGAAGGCTGGTGACTTTATTGCTGGCATCATTTCAAGCCATTCAGATACGCGGCGAACTCGTCGCGCACTTCGGGATGCTTGAGTCCAAATGCGACCATCGCCTCGAGATAACCCAGCTTGGAACCGCAATCGTAGCGCGTGCCCGCGAAACGATAGGCAAGCATACTCTCTTCGTGCATCAATGCAGCGATCCCGTCGGTCAACTGAATCTCTCCGCCGGCACCCGCCTGAACCTTTTCCAGATGATGGAAGATGCGCGGCGTGAGAATGTAGCGCCCGACCACCGCCAGCGTCGTCGGTGCGTCCTCGGGTTCGGGTTTTTCCACGATGCCGTTCACCTGCTCCAGGTTTTCAGACAGCGTCACGCTGCTGACGATGCCGTACTGGCTGGTCTGCTCGCGCGGCACATTCTGCACGCCCAGGATCGAACACTGATTCTGCCGGAACACCTCCGCCATCTGCTTGATGATAGGCGGATCGCCATCGATCAGGTCGTCCGCCAGCAGCACCGCGAACGGCTCATCCTGCACCACCGGCTTTGCGCACAGCACAGCGTGACCAAGGCCCAGCGGCTCGACCTGGCGAATGTAGATGCAGTTGATATTCGCGGGAGTCACTTCGCGCACGATGCGCAGCAACTCTGCCTTGCCGCGCATTTCCAGCTCGGCTTCAAGCTCGTAAGCCTTGTCGAAATGATCCTCGATCGCACGCTTGTTGCGTCCGGTGATGAACACCATATCGGTGATACCCGCCGCTACCGCCTCTTCCACCGCATACTGGATCAGCGGCTTGTCCACGATGGGCATCATCTCCTTCGGACTGACCTTGGTGGCCGGCAGGAACCGGCTGCCCATACCGGCGACCGGAAACACGGCTTTGGTGATCTTTTTCATTTTAAATTCTCCCTGCCCCAATGTATTTGTCGGGTTACGCTGCGCTAACCAATGACTTACCCTGCGTCTTTTGCTGGGTTAGTCAGATGGCTATGCAAAGCTAACCCTACCTACAGATGCCCCAATAATGCCAAGAATTCCTGTTCATTCATAATAGCCACTCCCAATTCGCGCGCCTTGTCCAGTTTGCTGCCCGCTTCGGCGCCGGCCACCACGTAATCGGTTTTTTTAGACACGCTGCCCGCCACTTTCGCACCGAGCGCTTCCAGTTTTTCTTTCGCTTGCTCGCGTGCCATGCCGAGTGTACCAGTAAGCACAAAAGTCTTGCCAGCCAGCGGCAGCTCTTCGACCGGCTCGGCTTCACTTTCCTTGGGCTCTACACCGCCGCGCTTTTCATCCAGCAAGGCCTCTATCACATCGACGTTATGTTTTTCCGCGAAGAAGGCTACGATGCTCTGCGCCACTACCGGCCCGACATCCGGCACCATCTGCAATTGCGCTTCATCCGCATGCATCAGGTTTCTCAGCTTGCCGAAATGGCGCGCCAGATCTTTCGCGGTCGCTTCGCCGACGTTGCGGATGCCCAGCGCATAGATGAAACGCGCCAGTGTGGTCTGCCTGCTGTGCCCGATCGCTTCCAGCAGATTTTGCGCCGACTTCTCGCCCATGCGCTCCAGATCGGCGAGTGTCTGCAAATTCATTTTGCGTTTGTCATACAGATCGGCCGGCGTGCTGACGATGCCGCTGTCCACCAGTTGATCGACCAGCTTGTCGCCCAGACCCTCGATGTCCAGCGCGCGGCGGCTGGCAAAGTGCAGCAGGGATTGTTTGCGCTGCGCCGGGCAGAACAGGCCGCCGGTGCAGCGCCAGTCCGCCTCGCCCTCCTCGCGCACGATTGCGCTGCCGCACACCGGGCAGTGACCATGCATCAGCCGGAACATGTCGAAGGGCTTGCCCGCATTCGCCGGGCGCCGGTCGAGCACCACGCCCACCACTTCCGGGATCACGTCGCCGGCGCGGCGCACGATCACCGTGTCGCCGATGCGCACGTCCTTGCGCCGCGTCTCGTCCTCGTTGTGCAGCGTGGCATTGGAGACCGTGGTGCCGCCGACGAAGACCGGCTCCAGCTTGGCCACCGGTGTGAGCTTGCCGGTGCGTCCGACCTGGATGTCGATCCCGCGCACCACGGTGATCTGTTCTTCCGCCGGATATTTGTGCGCGCAAGCCCAGCGCGGTTCG
>JBARHM010000177.1:0-1660 GCA_049799235.1 Gallionella sp. | reverse complement strand
GACGAACCGTCCATCGGCCTGCACCAGCGCGACAACGACCGCCTGCTGACCACGCTCAAGAAACTGCGCGACATGGGCAACAGCGTGATCGTGGTGGAACACGACGAAGAGGCGATCCGCCACGCCGCTCATGTGGTGGACATGGGGCCGGGCGCGGGCGAGCACGGCGGGCTGATCGTGGCGCAAGGCACGCCGGAAGATATCTGCGCAAGCAAGCAATCGCTGACCGGCGATTATCTGACCGGCCGCCGCAGCATTCCGATGCCAAAAAAATATCAGGCGCCGGATGCCAAGCGCATGCTGCAGATAAAACGTGCGAGCGGCAACAATCTTAAGGACGTGACACTGAATCTGCCGGTCGGCCTGATGGTGTGCGTGACCGGCGTATCCGGCTCGGGGAAATCCACGCTGATCAACGACACGCTGTATCCCGCTGTGGCACAACATCTGTACGGCAGCAGCACTGAACCTGCGCCGCATGCCGAGATCAGCGGGCTGGAATTCTTCGACAAGGTGATCAACGTGGATCAGTCGCCCATCGGGCGCACACCGCGTTCCAACCCGGCGACCTACACCGGCCTGTTCACACCGATCCGCGAGCTGTTCGCCGGCGTCCCGTCATCACGTGAGCGCGGCTACGGCCCGGGTCGCTTCTCGTTCAACGTCAAGGGCGGACGCTGCGAATCCTGCCAGGGCGACGGCGTGATCAAGGTCGAGATGCATTTTCTGCCGGACGTGTATGTGCCGTGCGATGTGTGTCACAGCATGCGCTACAACCGCGAAACTCTGGAGATCCAGTACAAAGGAAAGAACGTAAACCAGATCCTGCAGATGACGGTGGAACAGGCGCATGAATTCTTCAAGCCCGTGCCTGTCATCGCGCGCAAACTGCAAACTTTGCTCGACGTCGGGCTGGGTTATATCTCGCTGGGACAATCCGCCACCACGCTGTCCGGCGGCGAAGCACAGCGCATCAAGCTGTCGCTGGAGCTTTCCAAGCGCGACACCGGACGCACCCTGTACATCCTCGACGAGCCGACCACCGGCCTGCATTTCCACGACATCGCGCTGCTGCTCAAGGTGATCCACAAGCTGCGCGACCAGGGCAATACCGTGGTGGTGATCGAACACAATCTCGATGTGATCAAGACCGCCGACTGGGTGATCGACCTCGGCCCCGAAGGCGGCGACGGCGGCGGCCGCATCATCGCCGAAGGTTCGCCTAAGGACATCGCGCAAAACAAGCGCAGCGTGACCGGGAAATATTTGCAGCATGTGTTCGGGAAACCAGCTTAGCGCGGTAAACGCACGCCACAATGCGAATATCCAACCGATACACCATCTCCGACGCCGAGATCGAATTGCATGCCATCCGTGCCCAGGGTGCGGGCGGCCAGAACGTCAACAAGGTCTCGACCGCTATTCATCTGCGCTTCGACATCGCTGCATCGTCATTGCCCGAAGACTACAAGGATAAGCTCAGGCTGTCGTCGGACCGGCGCATCTCCAGTGACGGCGTGATCATCATCAAGGCTCAACGTTTCCGCAGCCAGGAGAAGAACCGCGATGATGCTCTGGCGCGCCTTCAGGCCTTGATCGAAAGAGCCGCCTTTGCCCCCAAACGGCGAACTGCTACCAAACCAACACGAGCTTCAAAGAC
>JBARHM010000176.1:0-2484 GCA_049799235.1 Gallionella sp. | reverse complement strand
GACCGAGTACATGGTGCGCGGCAAGGGCTACCTGCGCGGCAAGGACGATATCGAATTGCTGGTCGTCAAGAGCATGGCGGGCACGCCGGTGCTGATCCGCGACATCGCGCGTGTCGAACTCGGCCCGGACGAGCGGCGCGGCCTCACCGAACTGAACGGCGAAGGTGAAGTGGTGTCAGGTATCGTCATGGCGCGCTATGGACAGAATGCGCTGGAGGTGATCCGCAACGTCAAGGCCAAGATCGCCGAAATCGCTCCCGGCCTGCCGGAAGGCGTGACTATTCAGGCGGTGTATGACCGTTCCGATCTGATCCAGCGCGCCATCGAAACCCTGAAGCGCACGCTGCTTGAGGAAAGCATCATCGTCGCATTGGTGTGCATCGTGTTCCTGATGCATGTGCGCAGCGCTTTGGTGGCTATCGTGATGCTGCCGATTGGTGTGCTGATCGCCTTCATTGCAATGCGTGCATTGGGCATGAATTCAAACATCATGAGCCTGGGGGGCATCGCAATCGCCATCGGCGCGATGGTGGATGCGGCGATCGTGATGATCGAGAACGCACACAAGCATCTGGAGCGCAACCCCTCCCCAGCCCTCCCCTTGTCTGGGGTGGGAGCCGCGACTCCTCCCCTGACAAGGGGAGGCCAGGAGGGGTTTGGTTTTGACGAACGCGCCGCCGCGATCCTGGCCGCCTGCAAGGAAGTCGGCCCCGCATTGTTCTTCTCGCTGCTGATCATCACCGTGTCGTTCCTTCCGGTGTTCACGCTGGAAGCCCAGGAAGGACGTTTGTTTTCCCCACTCGCATATACCAAGACCTTCTCCATGGCCGGTGCGGCATTGTTGTCGATCACATTGGTGCCGGTGCTGATGATGCTGTTCATCCGCGGCAGGATCATGCCTGAAGCGCAGAATCCGCTGAACCGCTTTTTGATCTGGACTTATCGCCCGATTATTGCGGCGGTGATGCGCTGGAAAAAAACGACCATCGTCGCCGCGCTGGTGGTGCTGGGTATTTCCATCTATCCGGCAACACGCCTTGGCTCCGAGTTCATGCCAACCCTCAACGAGGGCACGCTGCTCTACATGCCCGCTTCGCTGCCTGCCATGTCTATCACCAAGGCGGCAGAGTTGATGCAGACGCAGGACAAGATTATCAAGAGTTTCCCCGAAGTTATATCCGTATATGGCAAAGCGGGACGCGCGCAAACCGCCACCGATTCGGCTCCGCCGGAAATGTTCGAGACAGTGATCAACCTCAAGCCGGAAGCTGAATGGCGCGCTGGCATGACAATAGATAAACTGATTGCCGAGATGGACAAAGCGCTGCAATTTCCCGGCGTGGCCAATGCCTGGACCATGCCGATCAAGAATCGCCTTGATATGCTCGCCACCGGTATTCGCACCCCCATCGGCATCAAGGTGTTCGGTAAAAACCTTGATGAAATGGAACGCCTGGCCAAGGACATCGAAGCCGTAGTCAAAAATGTACCCGGCACCACCAGTGCCTTTGCCGAGCGCATTACCGGTGGTTACTACCTCGATATTGAGCCGGATCGGGAAGCGCTTGCGCGCTATGGGCTGGCGGTCGGTGAACTGCAGGACGTTATCTCTACCGCACTCGGCGGCGAGATGGTGACCACGACGGTGGAGGGGCGCGAACGTTTCGGTGTCATCGTCCGCTACCCGCGCGAGTTGCGCAGCAGCCCTGAGCTGATTGCGCGCGAAGTGCTGGTGCCGAGCATGGACGGCGCGATGATCCCTCTCGGCCAACTCGCCAAAGTTGGCATCAACAAGGGCGCACCGGCCATCCGCACCGAGAACGCGCTGCTCTCTGCCTACATCTTTGTGGACATCCGCGACCGTGACATCGGCTCGTATGTGGCCGATGCCCGCAAGGCGGTGGCTTCGAGGGTGAAATTTCTGCCCGGTTACTATGCCACATGGAGCGGGCAGTTTGAATACATGGAGCGCGCTGCCGCCAAGATGAAGATCGTGGTTCCGATCACTTTGCTGGTCATCTTTTTGCTGCTTTATCTCAATTTCATGCGCGTGACGGAAGCTCTGATCGTGATGCTGTCCGTGCCATTCGCACTGGTTGGCGGGGTGTGGCTGCTATGGTTGCTCGGCTACAACCTGTCGGTCGCCGTGGTGGTGGGCTTCATCGCGCTGGCCGGGGTGGCGGCGGAAACCGGGGTGGTGATGTTGATCTATCTGGAACACGCCTGGGAACAGATCAAGGCGAAACGCAAGGTTGACGGGCAAGAGCCAACCACTGGTGACCTCTACGCAGCGGTCATGGAAGGCGCCGTCGAACGGGTTCGGCCAAAGATGATGACGGTGGTGGCGATCATGGCTGGCCTGTTGCCCATCATGTGGGGAACCGGCACCGGCTCCGAAGTGATGCGTCGCATTGCGGCACCGATGGTAGGCGGCATGATTTCCTCGACGATACTGACGCTGATCGTGATCCAAGCGTTGTATGC
>JBARHM010000175.1:0-12391 GCA_049799235.1 Gallionella sp. | reverse complement strand
CCTCGCTGCTGGCCGCTATCCAGTCGCTTAACCCGGCTGCCGTCAGCAGGCTGGCACCCTGTCTGGACAGCAAGGTATCGCCCGCCAAGGTCAGGGTCGGCACTCCCATCCACAGCGCTTCACAAGTGGTGGTGCCGCCAGGGTATGGAAACGTATCCAGTATCATGTCCACATCGGCATGGGCTGCCAGATAAGCCTTGCGGGTCACAGAACCCAGCAGCAGAACACGAGCGGGGTCGATCCCGTGTTGCTGCAATTGATCGGTCATCTGTTTCACTTGTGCACGTTCCTCAAACTGCCTGCGCTGTAGACGGAATTTCGCGTTTGGCAATGCTGCGAAAATCTTTCCCCATGTTGCCAAGACGTTATTCCCTATCTTAGGCAGTGTCTGAAAACAGCCGAAGGTGATGTGGCCGTTGTGCAGTGCCGGCAGAGATGCAACGGGCAGATCGACATCGGGGGCGGTGAAACATAATCGCGTGTCGGGCAGATACCACACGGTTTCAGTGAAATGCTTGCGGTGGGCCTCGGGCACACCTACCGGATCGGCCAGCAGGTAATCGATCTCGGCCACGCCGGTGGTGGCGAAATAATCCAGCCAGTTTGCCTGTATCGGGGCGGGCTTCCAGGCAAACATCGGCAGGCGATTTTGTCCTGAGTGACCAGCAAGGTCCAGAAGAATATGCACACCGTCGGCATGGATCAGCTGTGAAGCGGCTTCATCGCTTTTACCGGTCAACGGTTTCCATGCGCTGAAACGCGGTTTGATGCGGGAAGTAAGTTCGTCGGCCAAAAGGTTTATGGGATATGCAATCAACTCAATGCGCGCAGGATCAAAATGCGAGAGAAAGCTTTCCAAAAAAAACCCCGTGGGGCCATATCGAAATTGCCCGGATACCATGCCTACCCGAAGACGTTCGGGCCGATCCTCACACAGCCAGGAAGAAAATCGAGAAGTCACTTTCCTGGCCACCATCCGGCCGTATTTCCGAGCTTCTTCGAGACAGTATTCAGGAGTATGGACGGAATAGTTAAGGGTGCTCAGCAGATTGGATTGTGCCTTGGCGAAATCAGGGTTGAATTCCAGCGCCCTGCGAAAGCTGGCCATCGCTTCGTCTAGTTGACCGATAAGATTCAGGATGCAGCCCAGATTGTTGTGTGCATCGGCGAAATCCGGTTTGATTTCTATTGCCCGGCGATAGCTGGCCAAGGCATTATTGAATTGCTTGACTTGAATCAGGACATTGCCCAGATTGTTGTGTGCATCGGCGAAATCCGGTTTGATCTCAATTGCCCGGCGATAGCTGGCCGCTGCGCTGTCAAATTGCCTGAGTTCTTGCAGCGTATTGCCCAGATTGCAATGCGCTGCGGCATAATTTGGCTTGAGCTCCAGCGCACGGCGGAAACTTTCCACCGCGGCTTGATACTGTTTGATATCACGCAGGGCGTTGCCCAGATTGTTTTGTGCCACGGCCAGATCGGGCTTGATCTCAATTGCTCTGCGGAAACTTGCAATCGCACCTTCAGTCTGACCGAGGTTTCGTAACGCAACCCCAAGGTTGGTATGGGCCTCGGCAAAATCGGGTTTGATCTTTAACGCGCGCTGGTAGCTGGCGACTGCATCGTCGAGCAGCCCGAGATCCTTGAGGACGTTGCCCAGATTGTAATGAACCGAAGCGGAATTCGGATTGATTTCCAGGGAACGTCTGTAACTTGTCACAGCGGTTTCAGCCTGTCCAATTTTTTGTAATTCAAGTGCCAGGCTGTTATGTGCCTCCGCATCGGCAGGCATGAGTTGCGCTGTTTTTTGAAAGGCTGCCAGCGCATTCTTGCCTTGCATCTGCTGGGAAGCTCCGAGCAACTTCCAGACCAAACCGGAATCCGGATAGCGTCCGACCAGGGCATTCGCCCGGCTTTCCAGTTCGGTATAACGCCTGGCGCTGTACAAGGCGACAAGCGGGTTGAATTCATCGGGGGAGGGCGCGGCAGAACGCGGCGCGGCCTTCCCCTCGCAACAATGCTTGTACTTTTTTCCGCTGCCGCAACTGCATGGGTCGTTTCTGGCTGGCTTCATTTTTATCGCTGTAGG
The DNA here is from genome assembly GCA_049799235.1 of Gallionella sp. Taxonomy (GTDB): domain Bacteria; phylum Pseudomonadota; class Gammaproteobacteria; order Burkholderiales; family Gallionellaceae; genus Gallionella. The sequence goes on along the minus strand of JBARHM010000175.1, from coordinate 10,302 downwards.
ATCATCTGGACCGCATCGAGTACTGTATTCGATTCAGATTCGATCCAAATATCAGTTCTGAAAAGATTAGAAGATTGGGAATTGATCAAATGAAATAGACTACAGTATTACTAAGCAGGTTCAACGCGTAGTGTTCCAGTTATTTAGCTTGAGGTCAACGCAACCATGACTGATCTCACTCCGACGCAGGAAAACCTGTTCATCAGGTCGAAATTCAGGAATGCCCAGGTTGAAATATTTTGATAGTGTGCGAAAAACAGCCGGCTCACTGGCTATCCGGTTGGGGATATTTCGAACGCCAGGTTCTTACTTTCCACTCATGGGACGAAGATGTTCATAGGTCATTTCGGAGCAGGCTTTGGCGCCAAAGCTGTTGCAAGGAAAGTTTCTCTGGGTACGCTCTTGCTGGCAGCGCAGTTCATCGATCTGCTGTGGCCCGCTCTATTGCTGGTGGGAGTAGAACAAGTGCGCATTGTTCCCGGTGCGACCACCGTCACGCCTTTGCTGTTCGAACATTATCCGGTCTCACACAGCTTGCTGACCGTGCTTGCCTGGGCATGCGCATTGGGCACGGTTCATTTTTTACTGCGGCGAGATCGCAAGGCTGCAATTGTGCTCGGCTTGCTCGTGCTCAGTCATTGGTTACTGGATGTTATCGTTCACCAACCTGATCTGCCGCTATACCCCGGCGGTCCTGACAAACTGGGATTGAACCTGTGGTCGTCGCTGCCGGGCACGCTTGGGGTCGAAGTCACGCTGTTTGTGATCGGCGTGTGGCTTTATGCCAGAACCACAACGCCGGCTGACAATTCCGGCAAATGGGGGTTGTGGGCATTGGTCGCATTTCTGTCGGCAATCTACGCGGGCAATCTGTTCGGTCCACCCCCGCCAAGTGTCGAGGCGATTGCCTGGGCCGGTCAACTGCAATGGCTGCTGGTGATATGGGGCTATTGGCTGGATCGCCATCGTGTTCCTGCAACCCGTGCTTAATCAAGCATGCTGGGGTTGCTTCAAGATGAGGAGGATAAATGGCATACGATGAGGGGTTGGCCGAGCGGTTGAGGGACTTGCTCAAGCAACACAAAAACGTCTCGGAAAAGAAGATGTTCGGCGGGCTTGCTTTCATGCTGGGTGGCCACATGTTCGTCGGGATTCTGGGAGACAGGATCATGGCGCGCGTAGGACCGGCCGGCTATGCAGAAGCGCTGAGCCAGCCTCATGCCGGTGAAATGGATTTTACCGGCAAGCCGATGCAGGGCTATGTGTATATAGCACCTGAAGGCTTCGAGTCAGATCAGGACATGAAAAAATGGGTGGCACTATGTGCACGTTTCGTATCGTCACTTCCACCCAAGTAATAGCCGGCCTCACTACTTGTCAGCGGATCATTAGCTGAGATAGCCTCGTTCATCGCTTGTGTGCTGTCGTTTGAATTACAATCGCATATATTCATCCAGTCATGATTTCAAAATGCAGCAATTGACCCTGATACGCCCCGACGATTGGCATCTGCATTTGCGCGACGGTGCGCTGATGAAATCGGTATTGCCTGATACCGCGCGTCAGTTTGCCCGCGCCATCGTGATGCCCAATCTGCGCCCGCCGGTAACCACCACCGAACAGGCGATGGCCTATCGCGTGCGCATCCTTGCCGCGCTGCCGTCGGGCATGGCATTTGAACCGCTGATGACGCTATATCTCACCGATAACACCAGTGCGGAAGAAATTCGTAAAGCAAAGCAGAGCGGCATCATACACGCGATAAAGCTCTATCCGGCGGGAGCGACCACCAACTCCGATGCAGGCGTCACCGATTTGCGCAAGACTTACGCCGCACTGGAAGAGATGCAGCGCTGCGGCATGCCACTGCTGGTTCATGGCGAAGTCACCGACCCGGCAGTTGACGTCTTCGATCGCGAGAGCGTATTCATCGCCCGCATACTGCAACCCCTGCTGCGTGACCTGCCTGAGCTCCGGGTGGTGTTCGAGCACATCACCACTTCGGATGCCGCACAGTTCGTCGCAGACGCAGCAGACAACATTGCTGCGACGATCACCGCTCATCACCTGCTGTACAATCGCAACGCGATGCTGGTCGGCGGCATCCGCCCGCACTACTACTGCCTGCCATTGCTCAAGCGTGAGACTCACCGCGAGGCGCTGGTAATAGCCGCAACCAGCGGCAGCAAGAAATTCTTCCTTGGTACCGACAGCGCTCCGCACGCGAAGCACACCAAGGAAAACGCCTGCGGCTGCGCCGGCTGCTATACCGCCCACTCCGCCCTCGAATTCTACGCCGAAGTATTTGAACAGGCGGGTGCGCTGGACAAGCTGGAAGGCTACGCCAGCTTCTTTGGCGCGGATTTCTACGGTTTGCCGCGCAGCACGCAGAAGATCACATTGCGCAAAGTGGAATGGCGGGTGCCTGAGACACTGGGTTTCGGCGAGCATCGCCTGGTGCCTTTGAGGGCGGGGGAGGTGATGAAGTGGAAACTGGCGGGGTAAGGAGTCGGCATGCCCCTGATATCTTTTCTTGATACATCGCCCATGGTTGGCGAGCGCATTTTTCTCCATCCCTCATGTCAGGTTATAGGCGATGTTCGCATAGGCGATGACAGTTCAGTCTGGTGCAATTCCGTATTGCGCGGCGATGTGAACCGCATCGTCATCGGGCGCGGCACGAACGTTCAGGATTTGACGATGTGCCATGTGTCGCACAAGACAGCCGAAACCCCCGAGGGATCGCCGTTGCTGATCGGTGATCATGTGACAGTAGGACACTCGGTCATTCTTCACGGTTGCACCATAGGCAGCGAGTGCCTGATCGGCATGGGGTCGATTATCATGGATGATGTCGTGATCCCCGACCGCGTGATGATAGCCGCGGGCAGTCTGATCTCGCCTGGCAAGGTACTGCAAAGCGGGATGCTCTATGTAGGACGCCCTGCTAAGGTTCAGCGTGCTTTGACGGAGGAGGAAATCTCTTACCTGAAATATTCCGCCGAACATTACATAATGTTGAAGGATAATTATCTGAAGGGTTAGTTGCTACCGTATCAAACGCCTTTCTTACTCTCCAGTAATCCCTTATCGTTGCGTGAAGGGAGAATTGGAGGGTGCTTTCATAAGCGCACCTGCATAAAGAAACATTGAATGACGACTTCAATCCAACAAGAAATCTACCGCACCAAGGTCAATCTGGAAACTGCGCAGATAGCCTGGAAGGAGTTGCAGCGTTTTTTCGCCCGCGGTGCGGCAATCCATGTCAGCGACGATCTCGATCTGGTTGAAGTGGCGTTCCAAGTGTCCCGGGATAATTCCGTGCAGATCCGGCAATGGATGCTGGCAGGGAAGCTGGGTAAGGTCAGGGACGAGCAGGCGGCCGTATGGATCGAAACAGATGCACTGGTATGGGCAGTGGTGGTTAGTCCGTGGGTATTGGTGCAACAATCAGGCAGTCTGCAATAGACGATGATTCCCTCTTGATCGCCGCTTGATGCGCTGGTCCAGGCTTTCAGGACCACGATGCCCGATTGGTTTACAAAGTTAGTCTTACAGAAAGTCCGGCGTGATGACCAGTCGCAGAGTAATCTGTGCCGTGACTTCGCGTTCGCGACGGCTGAACCACCAAACCCCTCCCTTTTTAATACTTAACGAACAGTCGCCACAGCCGAGTAGTTGTGCCGCGACTTCGCCCAGTGTCGGCTGATGTCCGACTACCACTACCGTGCCCCCTTCGTCGGGCCAGCGTGCTGCCTGCAATACGGCATGCGCGGTAGCGCCCGGTGCGATGGTGGGTGCAAGTGTGAAATGTTTGGTGAGTGCTGCAGCCGTCTGTTGGGTGCGCGCGGAAGGGCTGGCCAGAACGCGGTATTCATCAGACAAATGCGCGTTCAGAAAAGACGCGACCTTTTCAGCTTGTTTGATGCCCTTTGGTGTAAGTTCACGGGAGTGGTCGGGAGTGCCATTCGCCGCTTCTGCGTGCCGCCAAAGTATCAGATCCATCACGAACCCCTGAATATTACATTTTGATTGTCAGCGTATACCGTATACACTATTTGTGCTACTTTAATTCCATGGAGACGATATGACAACCAGAAAGGCTGTTACGACAACAGCAAAAGTCGCTGCCAGGAAATTGGAGGTGAAGAAACTGTCTGTCCCGAAAAAACCGGGAATTAAGTCAGCTAACAAAGTCAGCCCAAATCCGGCGCCGAAAAAGGCCGCGAAGAAATCAAAAAAAGTGAACAAGATAAAAGTGGTACGCGACAGCTTTACAATGCCGCAAAGCGAATATCAGAAGATCGCCGAGATCAAGGCGATCTGCCTGAAGGCGAGAATGCATGTGAAGAAAAGTGAAGTATTGCGTGCCGGACTGAAAACATTGGCCAAACTGAATGCTACTCAGTTGAAGCGGACATTGAGCGATCTGGAAAAGATCAAAACCGGACGGCCGAAGAAACACTGATCCCCGATCGCTACAATTTTTCGCCATGCACGCCAGGTTTTATGCGCAGTTCTCTGCTTGAATCCGATCAGGCGCGCGATGCGGGCGGATTGCCGGTCTGGTCACCACTCCGGTGACGGATGGGGATGCGGTAACACAGGATCAATATACCGATGACCGCCACTTGGGTCAGCAGTGTTTCAGTCGTCGGGAGCACGCCTAGCATCGGTAGCGAAATGAAATTGACAGGGCTGACTTCAACAATTCCCGCTTCCTGCAGCGAGGCGACACCCTGACCGGCGAAAATCACGGCCATGATTGCCAGCAATACCGATGTGGCCGAAAAGAATGCGCTTAGCGGTAATCTGATGCCGAATCGGAAAAATCCCCAGCCGACAGCAAGCAATGTCAGTCCGGCCGTCAACATGCCGCCCCACAGCGCGGGTCTTGTATCTACAGTGGTTTGCGTCCAAAGCGCCTGGTAGAACAATACGGTCTCGAATAGCTCGCGGTACACGGCGAAAAAGACGATCAACGCGAGCGCCCATACGGTCTTCTGTTCCAGTGCGGCACCCACCTTGTCTTTCAGGAACTTTTGCCAGGCACGCGCATGCGTCTTGTCGTGGAGCCAGAAACCTACGTAGATCAACATGGCTGATGCGATGAGTGCGGTGACCCCCGAGGTGATTTCACGGCTGGCACCGGATACGTTCACCATCCAGGTTGCCGCCATCCAGGTTAGCATGCCCAGCATGACCGCGCCGCCCCAACCTGCATGGATGTAGATCAGTGCACTGCGTTGCCCGCTCTTCACTACGAAAGCGATGACTGCCGCAAGGACCAGAATCGCTTCCAGTCCTTCACGCAACAGCACGAACAGCGAGCTGATGAAGGCACCTGTGATCGAGAGCTTGCCTTCTCTGAGCAATTCGTCGGCTTGACTGAGCAGTTCCTTTGCTCTCTCGACTTGTATAGCCAGCGTATCAGCGGGAGCTCCGTCATAGATAAGTTTGCGTATCGCCATCATTTCGCGCTCGATTTCGAGGCGAAGTTGAGCATTGAGATTGACAAGGCTGATCTCCATCGGCTCGAAACCCTCCAGATAGGCAGCGATGGCAAAGCGTTGTGCCTCAGTCTTGTTCTCGGCCCGATAGCTGGCCAATGAGTGATCCAGCTGTTCAGCGGCGAATAACAGGGTGGCATGCCGCGTCGCTGCCAAGGCATGCGGCTCGGCACGCAGATATTCGAAAACCGCTCTGGTATTGTCGCCATAATCGATGCTGACTTCATTTGCCGTCAGTGTGGTAAGTGCAACCAGATTTGGGATGGCACCCTGAAAATCGCGACTCTCCCAAAGCCTGCGTCCCAGATCCAGGCGCTCCGGAAGGTTATGGAAATTGGACGCGAGGAATGCCAGCCCCCAGCGTTCATCATCGGACAATTGAGGAAATTTTGGCATGGCTGTTCCGGAAACGCCCAGCGAAATGGTATTGTAAAGTCCATAGACGCTGCGTTTGCCCATGCGGGTTGCATCGCGGAAGTTTGCCGGCCTGGGATTGAGCATTTCGCTTTCAGGCCCATTGCCATACCCTTCTGCTCCATGGCACCTTACGCATAATTGTTGGAACAAAACAGCCGCTCTCTGCGAATCCGGGACCTGACGCGGTGATACCGGAATATTGTATGCAACGATGATATTCTTGCGCAGTTCCTGGGCTTCTGCACTGACCTCCTCGGCACGAGCTTTATCGGCGACATCATTGGCCAGTTTCTGCGCATCCTTGATCATGTTCGGCAGAAGCGGATGCTCGGGTAGTCTGTTAATCAGTTTTAACGACTGTGCCGCGAATTCCGCTTGTTCCTTGTATTCGCTATCATTGAGTATCTTGCCGAACAATACCGATCCACCATAATCTACGCTCAGGTAATCAAGCATGTGAAGTATGGTTTGTGCTTCCCTTTCAGAAGCTTCATCAGCATGCGCAGCAGGCATCAGCAGCATCAGCAAAGATACACTGATTGCTGCTGAAATCATGCGGATAGAAATGGATGACATGCTTTTACTCCTTGCGCGAGGCAACAGCCAGGCATTAATTGATCTTGCAAAAGTACCAATGAGTCTGTTCCAAGCGTTTAATATTGAGAACGGTTCTCATCTTACATGATAACTATTCTCAAATGCAAGCGCTTTGTGTATCATATGAAAAATCGTCAAATCCTCGGGTCCTCAAATCATTATGAGCAGGGCTGCGGATTTAGTCAAAAGAGTAAAGAGTTCTGCAGGGCAACACGCATGGTTATATCAGCCGCAAGCAATATCGCCAGACCAGTGTGCGAACAAGTTGCAAGCCCCCGGAATTCAACCTGGCCCTGCGTCGTTGCCAGTACGCCACAACCAACATTGGAGTTACCAACATGGAAAGCCAGGATCTGCGCAATGCCGGCCTTAAAGTCACCGCACCCCGACTTAAGATGCTCGAGCTTCTCGAAAAAGCCGAAGATCGGCACCTTTCAGCCGAGGCTATCTACCGGTTGCTGCTTGAAGCAGGCGAGGAGATCGGGCTGGCCACCGTGTACCGCGCGCTTACCCAGTTCGAGGCCGCGGGACTCGTCACCCGGCATCATTTCGAGGGCGTTCAGGCTGTATACGAGCTGGAGCGCGGCCCTCATCATGATCATATCGTCTGCATACACTGCGGGCGGGTCGAGGAATTCTATGATGAAGTCATCGAAAAGCGGCAACGTGCAATTGCCGAGAAGCTGGGCTTCAATCTGCGCGATCATAACCTGACACTCTATGGCGAGTGCAGCAGTCCGGCCTGCCAGGCGAGTCGCAGCAAAAGCCGGAAATAACAAAATTCGGCCGGACACAATTGCACATACCCAAAAAATCCACAGTGCTGCGATGAAATATTGCTGGATACACTTATGCCGCACTTCATTCGAATCAACAACAAAAGCACATCAGAAGTGATTTGAGAATATGCGTTCATTGCTCATCCTGTCGTTCGTGCTTATATGCATAAACAGTCATGCCCAGACGTTTACGCACCATCAGTTGCGCATCGTGCTTCATCCGCAACAACATAATCTTGAAGCGGAAGATCGAATCAGTTTGCCATCCGGTACGCCCCGCACGATAAATTTTTCTCTGCATCGCGATTTGCATCCCGTGTCGCCGGATGCCGCCATCGATGCTGTGGGTGATTTGACGGAAAACTGGCTGCAGCGCTACCGCATCACGCTACCGGCAAATAGCGACAGCTTCACATTGGTTTACGCTGGCGAAATATTCCATCCTCCGCAGCAGGATGCACGAGAAGCGCGCACCTTCGAAAATTCGCCGGGGATCATTGCCGCTGAGGGGGCGGTGCTCAGCGGCGCAAGCGGCTGGTATCCGGATCTTGAGAATGCCCAAGGAACAGGCATGATGACGTTCTCGCTCGATATCGCCATGCCGGAAAACTGGCAAGCAGTCAGTCAGGGCAAGCGCATATCCGCAAGCGCAGAGCCGGGAAGATCCAAGCTACATGTCAACTGGCAGGAATTGCAGCCACAGGGCGAGATTTACCTGATCGCTGCACCGTTCACCGTATACCAGCAGAGCAATGACGGTATCGAAGAACTGGTGTATTTGCGTAATGACGATGCGGCACTCGCGCAGCGTTATCTGGATGCTACCGCTCGCTATCTGGATATGTACCGGCGGTTGATCGGTGTTTATCCATACGCCAAGTTTGCGCTGGTGGAGAATTTCTGGGAAACCGGTTACGGGATGCCGTCGTTCACACTGTTGGGCAGTCAGGTGATACGCCTGCCGTTCATCGTCGATACTTCCTATCCGCACGAGATCCTTCACAACTGGTGGGGGAACGGCGTGTATGTGGACTACCGGAACGGCAACTGGTCCGAAGGATTGACCGCTTACCTTGCTGACCATCTGTTGCAGGAACAAAAAGGCAGCGGCGCAGAATACCGTCGCAGCACTTTGCAAAAATATGCAGATTTCGTATCTGCCGGAAGGGATTTTCCGTTAGCAGAATTTACCTCGCGCCACAGTGCGCAAAGCGAAGCAGTGGGCTACGGCAAGGCAATGATTGCGTTCCACATGCTGCGCAGACGTATGGGCGATGACAACTTCGCGCGTGCGCTGCAAAATCTGTACCGCGACTTCAAATTCAAACGCGCAAGCTACGCAGACCTGGAAAAAACATTTTCGCAGGCGGCAGGGGAAGACCTCGGTCCATTTTTCGGACAATGGGTGCGGAAAGCAGGCGCGCCACAACTGCGTATCGTTTCAGCCGATGCGAGCCTGACTGAAAAAGGCTACCAGTTGAACGTTACCATCGAGCAAATCCAGACCGGCCCGGCTTACGCTCTCGATTTGCCGCTGGCGATCACGCTGGCAGGCAAGGAAGAGGCATATTCAACGGTGATAAAGATGGATGAAAAACGTTCAAAATTCAGTTTGACGCTCACCGGGCAACCGTTGCGTGTCGATGTGGATCCCGAGTTCGATGTGTTCCGCCGCCTGGACCGCAGCGAGATCCCGCCAGCCCTGTCGCAGGTATTCGGCGCGGAACAACTCATGATCGTGCTGCCGCGAAATTCGCCTGAAGACTTGCGCGCGCAATACCTTGCTGTCGCAAAAAGGTGGCAGCAGCAACCCGGGCGGAGCACGCGCATCGTGTGGGATGATGAGATCGAAAAATTCCCGCAGCTTGGTGCAGCATGGCTGTTCGGCTGGGAAAACAAATGGCGCGGCGAATTTCAGGCCGCGCTTGAGCTCAGCGGCGCCACGCTGACGGATCAGGGAGCCGGCATCGGCAGCACCGAGTACTCGCGCAGCCGGCACTCGCTTGCAGTGACCGCGCATATCGGGCAGACACCAGCAGCCTGGCTGGCTGTTCCTGATGCAGAGAAGATGGCTGCACTTGCCAGAAAACTGCCGCACTATTCAAAATACAGTTATGCCGTTTTCGAAGGTGAGGAATTGAACAATCTGGCCAAAGGCGTTTGGCCGCTGACAAACTCGTCGCTGGCCATCCCGGTGCGACAAACAGATGGCAGTTTCCCGGTAGTGGTGCGTGGCAAGATCGAGTCGCGCAACAGCCTGGTGCGCTAGCAATTCACGTTCAGCGCAAAGTCACATCGAATTGCAATTCCTCTTTTCCTGCAAGCTGAAGTTCACGGGTCAATGTGACTCGCACTACATCGCCGGGACGCTTGTTGAACATGATAGCCTTGATCTCGGGGAAGTTCGTGACCTTGATGCCGTCAAGAGCAAGAATGCGATCACCGACTTTGATTCCGAAATCCTTGGCAGCACCCTTGGACCCAAGCTGCGTTATGATTACATTCTTGCTTGAGTCGTCTACGGAAATACCCAGTTTCCCCGTATCCGGGAGCGCAGTGCCGCCAGATGAGGCAAGGATGAAATCGGCAACCCCCGGGTAATTAGCCAGCTGTTTGCCGTTGATAGCTACAGTGCTGTATTTGCCGCCAAGACGACGATCGAGTGCCCTCGGGATTCCGTCGCCGTACATCATATGCCCCAGACCCGCCAGCACTACCAGCGTTGTCTGCGGATGTTCCTTCAGGTAATTTGTGGCGACCTCCGCCATGGATTCGTCCCAAAGCTGTTGACCCTCGACAAAGGTGTCGAAAGTAGTGCCTTCCGGATGGACATTGAATATCGTCTGGAGACGATTCTTGTAATCCTGGCTGATGGGCTGGATGTCATCAGGGATATGTTCACGATCTTCAGGGGATAGGCTTTTGAGCCCTCCGTTAAATACCTTGTGGTGAATTTCTTCGGAAATATTCAGTGCAAGTACCGGAATGTGCTGTTCGCG